>NZ_JBSGFQ010000030.1:0-118362 GCF_053603495.1 Nonomuraea sp. NPDC004186
CAGCACGATGGCCTTGTTCACCTGGGGTCCTCTCTAGGGGGTGGCCGACCGGCGGCACCGCGCCGCGGGTGGGTCTTATTTTTAGTAGTTCCTCACCCAGGGCGCGCGCACGCCGCGGGAGATCGTCAAGATCGTGTACGCCGACGTCGACCGCTCGCTCTGGGCCGCCGCCGAGATGTCGGTCGTGGCCCAGCTCGACTACCTGGACCGGTTGTAGAGCCGGTCCATGTCGAGGATCACCACGGCCTTGGCCTCGATCCGCAGCCAGCCGCGCTGGGCGAAGTCGGCCAGCGCCTTGTTGACCGTCTCGCGCGAGGCGCCGACGAGCTGCGCCAGCTCTTCCTGCGTCAGGTCGTGGTGCACTCGCAGGCCGTCGTCCGTCTTGGTGCCGAACCGCTCGGCCAGGTCGAGCAGCTGCTTGGCCACGCGCCCGGGCACGTCGGTGAAGACCAGGTCGGCCAGCACGTCGTTGGTGCGGCGCAGCCGCTGGGCGAGCGCGCGCAGCAGGTGGAGCGCCACCTCGGGGCGGCCGGTCAGCCAGGGGCGCAGGTCGTCGTGGCCGAGCCCGGCCAGCCGCACGTCGGTCAGCGCCGTCGCCGAGGCCGTACGCGGTCGCGGGTCGAACAGCGACAGCTCGCCGAACATCTCGCTCGGCCCGAGCACGCTCAGCAGGTTTTCCCGTCCGTCGGGCGAGGTGCGGGACAGCTTGATCTTGCCTTCCAGCACGACGTAGAGCCGGTCGCCGGTCTCGTTCTCGTGGAAGAGCGTCTGTCCCTTGGAGAGCTGGACCTCCGTGATGCTCGTACGCAGCGCCGCGGCGCTCTCGCGGTCCAGCGCGGCGAACAGGGGGGCCTTGCCCAGCACGTCTTCGGTGTTCACTCTGCCTCCTCTGCTGCCATTGTGACTCACCCCACTCTGCGTGGCACACACAGGTTATGGGAATGCTGGAGTGTTCTGCGCTTTTGGGATGAGTCGTATTCAGGGGAAAGGTACCTGATGCCCTGGTTTCAGGGGCTATCGACCCTCCCCTGTGCCGCAGAAGAGTCTCAGAGGGCGTTGCGTGAGTTGATGTCCTTTTCGTCGTTTGCGCTGGGCAGGGAAGGCTGGTCAGGGACTTCGCGGGCGGGCTAGGGCTGCGGTTGAGCGAACAACCCGGGACGAGCCGCACGCCGTGGCCAGGCAGCCGCCGGGGTAGCGGGTAGTGCCACCCCGGCGGCGGGGTCACTTGGCGGCGAAGGCCAGCAGTGCCTCGTTGACCTCATCGGCGTGCGTCCACAGCAGGCCGTGCGGGGCGCCCTCGACCTCGACGTAGTGCGCCTCCGGGAACGCCTCGTGGAAACGACGCCCGGTGGCGTCGATCGGGAGGATGTTGTCCCTGGTGCCGTGCAGGATGAGTGACGGCTTTCCGGCCGCGCGCACCGCCGCGACGTCCTGGCGGAAGTCCTCGATCCACGCCGCCACCACCGCGTACGCGGCGACCGGGGCGGAGGTCGTGGCGGTGTTCCAGTTGGCGGCGACGACCTCCTGGCTGATCCTCGTGCCGAGATTCTCATCCAGGTTGTAGAAGTCCTTGTAGAACTGCGTGAACCAGGCGTATCGGTCGGCGCGGGCAGTGGCGACGATGCCGTCGAACACCGACTGCGGTACTCCGGCGGGGTTGTCGTCCGCCTCCACCAGGTACGGCTCCAGCGACGCCAGGAAGGCCAGCTTGGCGACGCGCTCGTGGCCGTGGTTCTTGACGTAGCGGGCGAGTTCGCCGGTGCCCATGGAGAACCCGACGAGAATGACCTCGCGCAGGTCGAGCGTCTCCAGCAGCGTGTTCAGGTCGGCTGCGAAGGTGTCGTAGTCGTACCCGCTCCCGACCTTGCTCGACTGGCCGAAGCCGCGGCGGTCGTAGGTGATCACCCGGTAGCCGGCGGCGAGCAGCTCGCGCGTCTGACGCTCCCAGCTGTGCCCGTTCAGGGGGTAGCCGTGGATGAGGACGACCGGCTGGCCGGATCCCTGGTCCTCGTAGTACAGCTCGACGTCGGTGCTGTTCTCGGTGCCTACCTTGATGTGGCCCATGAGAAATCTCCCTCCCATTCGCTAGAGAACGATCGTTCTCCGCGTATGTCCACTACAGTAGAGAACGCTGGTTCTCTGCGCAACTGGAGCTCTCGTGATCGATGAGGAAACAGCACGTGACCAGGTCGTCTCCACCGCCGACCGGTTGTTCTACGCCCACGGCGTCCAGGCCGTCGGCATGGACGCCGTCCGCACCGAGGCGGGTGTCTCGCTGAAGCGCATCTACGCCCTGTTTCCCTCCAAGGACGACCTCGTCCTGGCAGTGCTCCGCCACCGGACCGAGCAGTGGGACACCGGCGTGGCCCGCGCCCTCGCCGCCGCCCGCACGCCGCGCGACCGGATGCTGGCCGTCTTCGACTTTCTGGCGGAATGGTTCCGCGAGGACGACTTCCGGGGCTGCGCCTTCATCAACTTCTTCGGCGAGCTGGCCGGTGGCAGCAGCCGGGTCGCCGAGGCGGTCAGGGAGCAGAAGACCTCTTTCCAGCGCCATGTCGCCGACCTGGTCCGCGAGGCGGGTGGTCCCGGCTACCTCGCCCCGCAGCTGGCCCTGCTCGCCGAAGGCGCCCAGACCACGGCCGCCATCACCGGGGACCCCGCCACGGCTGCCCACGCCCGCGCCGCCGCCGAGACCCTCATCGGGGCCGCCTTCGGTCCTGCCAGCAGATTCTGACCAGCCTTCCCTGCCCAGCGCAAACGACGAAAAGGACATCAACTCGCGCAACGCCCTCTCAGGAGGCGAGAAGACCGTCCACGGAGGCCACCGCGGCCGCCACCGACTGGCCGAGCAGCACGCGAAGCACGTCGGCCGCGCGCGGGCGGGCCGTGGGGTCGGCCTGGCGGCACTGCCGTACCGCCAGGTGCAGCGCGGGAGGCAGGACGGCGGGGTCGCCGTCCGTGCGGCCCGTGGCCGCGAAGACCACCAGGTCGGCCCAGGCCAGCACGTCGTCGGCCGCCGAACCCGGCGTGACGCCGGGCTGCCAGCCGATCAGCACCTGGCCGTGGGCGCCGAGCGCGACGCTCTCGTGGCTGAGCCGGAGCCCCACGTTGCCGCGGGCGTGCAGCTTGGCCACCGCGGAGGCGCAGGTCAGGGCCAGGCGATGCAGCGCCTGCCCCCGCAAAGGCCCCGATGTACGCACGAAGTCCGACAGCACCGCACCCTGACCGCTCATGGCCACCGCCCTCCCGTGTCGCCCCCTTGTACGCGAGCGGGGCCGTCCTGGGTTCAACGGTTCGCGGAAGCTTCTAGTCTTGCGGCATGGCCACGAACGCGGCGGGGCGCAAGCCGGAGACCCGGCTCGCATTGGTACGGCGGGCCCGCAAGATGAACCGCATCCTCGCGGACACCTATCCAGAGGCCCACTGCGAGCTCGACTTCGGCAACCCGTTAGAACTTCTGGTCGCGACCATCCTCTCCGCCCAGTGCACGGACAAGCGGGTCAACATGGTCACCCCCGTCCTCTTCGCGAAATATCCGACAGTGGAGGACTACGCCGCCGCAGACCGGTCCGAGATGGAGGAGATCATCCGCTCGACCGGCTTCTTCCGCGCGAAGACCAACAGCATCATCGGCATGGCGCAGGCGGTGTGCGAGAAGTACGGCGGCGAGGTGCCCGGCAAGCTGAAGGACCTGGTCACCCTGCCCGGCGTGGGTCGCAAGACCGCCAATGTGGTGCTGGGCAACGCGTTCGACGTGCCAGGGCTCACCGTCGACACCCACTTCCAGCGGCTGGTGCGGCGGTTCGGCTGGACGGAGGAGACCGACCCCGTCAAGATCGAGCACGTCGTGGGGGAGCTGCTGCCCAAACGCGAGTGGACGATCTTCTCCCATCGGGTGATCTGGCACGGCCGCCGCATCTGCCACGCACGGCGGCCCGCGTGCGGTGTGTGCCCGCTGGCCGCGCTCTGCCCGTCGTACGGCACCGGCCCCACGGCGGCGGCCGAGGCCGAGAAGCTCGTCAGGCCCGGCCCCTTCTCGTGATCGCGGGAAGTCCCCGGTGTCCCGGCGTGTTGGAGGATGCGTGACCCAAGTGCCCGACTGGCTCGACCGACTGGCGGCGCAGGCTCAGCGCTTCGACGTACCGCGGTGGTGGACGCCCCCCAACGGCAGCGGGCGGGCCGCCGCGGTGCTGATGCTGTTCGGCGAGGGGGCGCTCGGCCCCGACGTCCTGCTCATCCAGCGCAGCACGCTCGGGCGCAGGCACGCGGGCCAGCCCGCCTTCCCCGGCGGCGGCGTCGACCCCGACGACGGAGGACCCGTCGCGGCGGCGCTGCGCGAGGCCGAGGAGGAGACCGGGGTCGATCCCGCGGGCGTCCACGTGCTGTGCACGATGCCCGAGCTGTACCTCAGCCACAGCGACAACCGCGTCACGCCCGTCATCGCCTGGTGGCGCGAGCCGTCGGCCGTGCACGCGGCCTCGCCGAGCGAGGTGGAGTCCGTGGAGCGGGTGCCGATCGCCGAGCTGGTCGACCCCGCCAACCGGGTCACGCTGCGGCATCCGAGAGGGTCGGCGGGGCCCGCGTTCCGGGTGCGGGGGATGCTGGTGTGGGGGTTCACCGCGATGGTGCTCGACACCGTGCTGCGCGAGGGCGGGCTGGAGCGCCCGTGGGACTCCGCGCAGGTGGAGGACCTCCCGCAGGAAGTGATCGACCTGGCGTCCAGGGGTTAGCGGGACGAGCGCAGGGCCACGCCCAGGGAGGCCCAGCCCGCCACGTCCTTGTCGCTGTCGGCCGCCAGCGCGCGCAGCGTCTCCAGGCCGGCCCGGTCCGGGGGATCGCCGAGCACGTGCTGCAGCGCGTACGCGGCGCCGTAGCGCACCCTCGCGTCGTCGTGGCCGGCCAGCTCGATCACCGACGGCAGCGACCGCGGGTCGGCCAGGTGCCCGAACGCGATCAGCACCGAGTAGAGCACCATGGCGTCGTCCTCGCTGGCCGCCAGGTAGCGCAGCACCGGCAGCGTACGGTCCACGAACGGCCGCAGCATCCCCATGATGTCCACGCCGAGCAGCCGCTCCGCCACCGTGTCCGCGGCGCACAGCCGGCGCGCCTCGATGAAGGACTCCAGATCACCGCGCTGCCGCAGCACGGAGATCACGTGCCAGCGCAGGGGGCCGTCGGGGTCGGTGTCGCACAGAGCTGCCTCGATGAGATCGCGCACTGTTTCCTCGGCCGACGGCATACCGCTCAAGGTAGCCACGCGGTGACGCCGTCCTGGCGGAAGACGTGCACACTTGACCGTATCCCTGGTTAGCTTTGAAACGTGCGCGGTGATCTGCTTGACCTCATCTTGATCGGCCTCGTGATCGCCTTCGGCGTCTCGGGTTACCGGCAGGGCTTCATCATCGGGGCGATGAGCTTCGTGGGGTTCGTCGGCGGGGCCGTGCTCGGCGTCTTCATCGCGCCACCGATCTCCAAGGCCCTGGTCAGCGGCGACACCCCGCAGGCGCTGCTGGCGATCGTGATCGTCTTCCTGGCCGCCACCATCGGCCAGTTCGCGTCCTCGACGCTCGGCGCCGTCGTGCGCAGCCACGTCACGTGGGAGCCCGCCAAGGTGGCCGACGCGGTCGGCGGCACGTTCTCCAGCGCGCTGTCCGTGCTGGTGATCGCCTGGCTGATCGGCTCCCTGATCGTCTCCACGGCCTTCAGCCCCCTCGTCGACCAGGTGAAGAACTCCGCGCTGCTGACCACCGTCGACGACGTGATCCCGCAGGCCGCGCGCAACTGGCAGCAGCCGTTCAAGAAGTTCATCGACCGGTCGGAGTTCCCGCCCGTCTTCGACGCCATCGGCGCGGGCACGATCGTCGACGTGCCGCCGCCCGACCAGAGCGTGCTGCAGGGCTCCAAGCTGAGCCGCGCCCGGCGGGCCATCGTCAAGGTGCAGGGCAACGCGGAGAGCTGCAACAAGCACATCGAGGGCACCGGCTTCGTCTACGCCCCCGGCCGGATCATGACCAACGCCCACGTGGTCGCCGGCGTGACCCGCGACCTGCAGGTCATCGACTCCAACAACACGCCGCACGCGGCCACCGTCGTGCGCTACAACCCGCGCCGCGACATCGCCGTCCTCTACGTGCCCGGCCTCGACCTGCCGCAGCTCTCCTTCGACGGCGACGGCTCGCGCGGCGACAGCGCCATCATCGCCGGGTTCCCCAAGAGCAAGGGGTTCACCGCGGAGCCGGCCAGGATCGGCGGGCAGCTCGACGCCGAGGGGCCCGACATCTACCGCGACGCCACGGTCAGGCGCAAGGTGTACGCGATCCGCGGGAAGGTGCTGCCCGGCAACTCGGGCGGCCCGCTGCTCACGGTGGACGGCCGGGTCTACGGCGTGATCTTCGCCGCCGCGATCAACGAAGAGGAGACCGGCTACGTCCTGACGGCCGAGGAGGTCGCCCCCGACGCGGCCCAGGGCCGCAACGACACCACCCCGGCCAGCACCCAGAAGTGCGACTGACGACCGGCCCTCAGCCGGGCAGCTTGTCCAGGATCGCGGCGATGGCCTCGTCGGGGTCGCTGTCCTGGCCGAACCCCGAGGCCGCCTTGCCGACCGCGTCGTACGCGCCGCCGTACCCCTGGACCCTGGCGGCGCCACGGCCGAAGAGGGTCAGCGCCCCGCGCCCGTTGCCACGCTGCAGGTGCGTCAGCCCGACGCAGATCTGCGCGAGGCCCTGCCACAGCTCGCGCTCGTCCTCCGGCGCGCATTTCCAGCGGCCCTCGAACACCTCGTGCGCGTTGAACGGCAGGCCCTCGCCGAGGAAGCCGCGGGCGTCGGCCAGGGCCTGTTCGGTGGTGGGGGCGTAGTCGTCGGGGACCCGGGCCACGCCGGGTTCGCCGTAGGGGAGCGGCCTGCCGTACGCGTCGCGCGGCCTGGCGTTACGGGGCCTGCCCTCGGGATCGCGGTCTCTCATCGGTCGGGCTCCGGATCGGCCAGCCAGCCGAGCAACTCGGTGTCGAACACGTCGGGGATCTCCTCATGGGGGAAGTGGCCGGCTCCTTCGAGCAGCCGCCACCGGTACGGGGCCGCCACGTAGCGGCCCGAGCCGTGCGCCGTACGCGGCAGGGCACGCGGGTCGAGCGCCCCGTGCAGGTGGAGCGTGGGGGCCTCGACCGCGGTGCGCATGGCCCTGGCGTAGCGGCGGCCGTCCGGGCGCAGCTGGGAGCGGCCGAACCAGCGGTGGTACTCCAGCGCGCAGTGTGCCACGGCGGGGATGCGGAACGCCTCTCGGTACGTACGCGCGGTCTCGGGATCGGGCCAGCCGGGCCGCGACCAGTCGTCCAGCAACCGGCCCACCAGGGCCCCTTCGCGGCGCCTGAGCCGGTGCTCGGGCAGCAGCGGCAGCTGGTGGCCCAGCGACTGCCGGCTGGCCCTGAGCTGGCCGAACGGGTCGCCCAGCAGCGCCCTGCGCAGGCGCAGGGGATGCGGGGCGGACACGGCGACCAGCCGGTGCACGCACTTGGCATCGAGCACGGCCATCGTCCAGGCCAGCAGCCCGCCCCAGTCGTGCCCCACCACGATCGCGCCGGTCTCGCCCAGCGCCCTGATCAGGCCGGTCGCGTCGGCGGCCAGCGTGGGCAGGTCGTAGCCGCGCGGCGGCTTGTCGCTGCCGCCGTAGCCGCGCAGATCCGCCGCGACGGCCCGGTAACCCGCCTTCGGCAGCGAGACGAGCTGGTTGCGCCACGTCCACCAGAACTGCGGGAACCCGTGCAGCAGCAGCACCAGCGGCCCCTCGCCCGCCTCGACGACGTGGAAGCGGGTGCCGCCCGCGTGGACCGCGCGGTGCGTCCAGGGTCCCTCGATCTGTACGACCGACTCGTCAGGTGCCATCACGTGTCACCGGCTCACGATCGGGACGAACCGCCGGCAGCGTCTCGTCCTCAGGCGTGGCGATCTCCTTGAGCCCCTTGATCGACCTGGCGGTGCGCTTCATCCCGGCCAGTCCCTTGAGCCGCCTGACCCCGATGAACACCAGCAGACCCGCCACCACCAGGTAGAACACGGTCACGATGAGGAAGGCCAGCCAGTTGGGCAGCCACTGCGCCAGCACGAACGCGATCGTGAACGAGGCGAGGATCAGGCACAGGTGCGCCATGAAGGCGGCGGCGGCGAACAGGCCGCCCGCCGTGCCGACCCGCTTGGCGTCGAACCTGAACTCGGCCTTGGCCAGCTCGATCTCCGAGCGGACCAGGTCCGAGATCTGACTGCTCGCCTGGGCGACCAGCGAGCCCAGGGATTCTTCCTCGGGAGTCTGCGGCATGAACGTCTCCTATCGAGGCCTGGTGGCCGTGTCAAACATCATCCAGCGCGATGCGACGCTCGCGTACCGTGTGAAGCGGTACCGCCGCCAGGAGCTCTTCCGACAGTTTCGCCAGGCCGAGCCGCGCTGACAGCCAGGCGCCCCGAACACGCCGAAACTTGTCGAGCGCGAGTCCCGCTATCACTCCCAGAACTACCCGATCGAACAAGATAGCGCCCGCGCCGGGTACTCCGGGCTTCGCCCCAGGCTCTCAAGAGCCAGGCGCATGTCCCCATATTTCGGGACATGCGCCTGGAATGTGGGATCAGTCCTCGGACTTGGCGGACGGGAGCTTCTCCGAGATCAGGTTCATCACCGTGCTGTCGGCCAGCGTGGTGACGTCGCCGATGCTGCGGTTCTCCGCGACGTCGCGCAGGAGGCGGCGCATGATCTTGCCGGAGCGGGTCTTGGGCAGCTCCGGCACGACCAGGATCTGGCGCGGCTTGGCGATCGGGCCCAGGGTCTTGGCCACGTGGTTGCGCAGGTCGGCGGCGATGTCGTCGCTCTCCTCCGCCGAGCCGCGCAGGATCACGAACGACACGATCGCCTGGCCCGTGACCGGGTCGGTCGCGCCGACCACCGCCGCCTCGGCCACCTTCGGGTGGCTGACCAGCGCGCTCTCCACCTCCGTGGTGGAGATGTTGTGGCCGGAGACGAGCATGACGTCGTCCACGCGGCCGAGCAGCCACAGGTCGCCGTCGTCGTCCTTCTTGGCGCCGTCGCCGGGGAAGTACATCCCGTCGAACCTGCTCCAGTACGTGTCGATGTAGCGCTGGTCGTCGCCCCAGATCGTGCGGAGCATCGACGGCCACGGCTCGCGTACGACGAGGAAGCCGCCGCCCCCGTCGGGGACGCTGTTGCCCTGGTCGTCCACCACGTCGGCGGCGATGCCGGGCAGCGGGCGCATCGCGGCGCCCGGCTTGCCCGCGGTGACGCCGGGCAGCGGGCTGATCATGATGGCGCCGGTCTCCGTCTGCCACCAGGTGTCGACCACGGGGCAGCGGTCGTGGCCGATGTGCTCGCGGTACCAGACGTACGCCTCGGGGTTGATCGGCTCGCCCACGGAGCCCAGGATGCGCAGGCTGGACATGTCGAACTTCGCGGGGATGTCGTCGCCCCACTTCATGAACGTCCGGATCGCGGTGGGCGCCGTGTAGAGAATCGTGATCTTGTACTTCTGCACGATCTCCCAGAACCGGCCGCGGTGCGGGGTGTCGGGAGTGCCCTCGTAGATGACGCTGGTGGCGCCGTTGGCGAGGGGGCCGTACACGATGTAGGAGTGGCCGGTCACCCAGCCGATGTCGGCCGTGCACCAGTAGATGTCGGTGTCGGGCTTGAGGTCGAAGACCGCGTGGTGCGTCCAGGCGGTCTGGGTGAGGTAGCCGCCGGTGGTGTGCAGGATGCCCTTGGGCCTGCCGGTGGTGCCGCTGGTGTAGAGGATGTACAGCGGGTCCTCGGCGTCGTGGGGCTCGGCGGTGTGCTGGTCGCTCTGCCGGTCGACCAGGTCGTGCCACCAGACGTCCTTCTCGCCGAAGGCGACGTCCTGGCCGGTACGGCGTACGACGAGGACGTTCTCGACCTGCGGGCACTCGGCGACGGCCTCGTCCACCGTGGGCTTGAGCGCGGACGGGTTGCCCCTGCGGTAGCCGCCGTCGGCGGTGATGACGAGCTTGGCGTCGGCGTCGTCGATCCGGCTCTTCAGCGCCGTGGCCGAGAAGCCGCCGAACACCACGGAGTGGATCGCCCCGATGCGGGCGCAGGCCAGCATCGCGATCGGCAGCTCGGGGATCATCGGCATGTAGACGGCCACCCGGTCGCCCTTGCCGACGCCCAGCTCCTGAAGGGCGTTGGCGGCCTTGCTGACCTCGCGCTGGAGGTCGCTGTAGGTCAGGGTACGGGTGTCGCCCTCGGGCTCACCCTCCCAGTAGTAGGCGACCTTGTCGCCGCGGCCCTCCTCGACGTGGCGGTCGACGCAGTTGTAGGCCACGTTGAGCTCGCCGCCGACGAACCACTTGGCGAAGGGGGCGTTCCACTCGAGGGTCGTCTCCCACCGTTTGGCCCACGCCAGCCTCTCGGCCGCACGCTCCCAGAAGGCGAGACGGTCGGCGGCGGCCTCGTCATATGCGGCGGCGGTCACGTTCGCGGCCGCCGCCAGGTCAGCCGGCGGTGCGAACCGGCGGTTCTCCTGTAGCAGGTTCGACAGCGCCTGGGTCTCGTTGCCGGGGGTCTCCGGGGCCACCTCGTGCTCCTTCTATGGCCAGATTGGATAGGTCGTGTCCCACTTCACCAGCTCACGGCCTCCACACACAAGAGGTCTAGACAGGTCTGTACCGAGGGGTCCCCGCTTATCAGGTCGCATGACAACCGCTATTGAAACGTTGTCATCTTGAAATCTGGCGGGGACCCATAAAGGGCTCCGCATATTCGGCGCCCGGTGATTTCTCAACCCACGGTCACCTTTTGAGCGCGCCCCGCCTCCCGTCGAGGCGCTGGTACGGTCGTCACCCGGTGGAGCGAGAGCGGTCGTACCCGCCGGTAAGGTCGGTTTCCGTGAGTGACCCACTGGCTGTCATCGCGGAGTTCCCCGGCGTCCCCGAGGCGGTCGACTCCGCCAGGCAGGACGTCGACCGGCTGTACCGCCATCGAGTCCTGCGCCGGGCCAGCCCGGCCGTCTCGACGGAGTCGTCCCTGCGCGGCGCCCGGGCCTCGGCGTCCCTGGAAGGCGTGGACGTGTCCCTCGACGCCCTGCGCCGGGACGAGGTCCACGACCCGCTGGTCCAGGGAGCCCTGCGGGCGTCGGCGGAGTTGGGCCGCCTGGGCTCGTTGTGGCGGACGGCGCCGAGGCAGGTGCTGGCCCGCCTGCACACGGTGGCGGCCGCCGGCCTGGCGCCGCAGTCCGCACTGGGCCGTCCGCGGGCGGTGGACGAGGCGCCGGACCCGCTGGGGCTGGGGCCCGCGCCGGGCGCTTCGGAGACGGCGACGCGCATGGAGGGGCTGCTCGGGCTGCTCGAACGGCCCACGAAGGCGCCCGCGATCGTGCTGGCCGCCGTCATGCACGCCGAGCTGGCCGTACTGCGTCCTTTCGGCGCGGCGGACGGGATCGTGGCGCGCGCGGCCGAGCGCCTGACCCTGGTCGAGTACGGCCTGGACCCGAAGTCCCTCGTGGCCGTGGAGGTGGGGCACCTGGAGCACGCCTCGTACGCCGGGGGCCTGAGTGCGTACCTGAGCGGGACCCCGGAGGGCGTCGCCCAGTGGGTACAACAGTGTGCCTCCGCAGTAAGTCTCGGGGTGCGCGAAGCGACCGCCATCTGCGAGGCGATGCAACGAGGCTGAGGCCGCGGCGGCGGAGGCGCAGGTGGGAGCGTTGGGCCGGGCCGCCGACATAGCTGACGGCGTCTCAGTCAAGAGACGCCGTCTGCTGGCACATCACACCGGGTTACCAAGCGTGCACCTCTATTCGTCGGAGCGGGTCAAGCCCGTCACGACGCGCCTCCCGCGGCTGGTCGCGCGTGGGTACCCGGCTGATGCGCCCGGACAAGAGGTCCGTGACACCTTTCTACGTCGGATCCGCCCTGATGGGAAGCCCTCGGACCAAGACCTTTACCCGCCTATGAGCGGGGCCCCGGCATACGTCGCCATCGCCACCCTCCGTGATCTGGTTACCAACCTGTGATGATTGCAGAGAGTGACCGTCTTTATGTGATCGTTATGGCGCAGACAAAAAACTTGGCGAAAATGCGAGATTGCTCCTCGACGAAACTCGAGTCCATCGGGCAGCATACGGGGGTATCGCCCGAAACTGGAGCAACCGTGCACGGGGGACCTTTGCCGGTCTCTTGCCAGGCTCTGGTGAAGTGATGAAAGCTTTCTTCTGAAACGGGACCGGCTCTACCCCCCCGGAGCCGGACCGATCAGGCGACCCCCGCTCTCCCCCCCGGCGGGGGTCGCCCCTTTTCCACCCCAAGTCCGTACACCACGCCCTCCGCACCGCCACTCGCCCTCCGCACCGCCACTCGCCCTCCGCAGCGCCACCCGCCCTCCCACGGCCCCGGCGCCTTCCCACGGCCTGCCTCTCACCGAGCGCCGCCACCACCGCGCTCCCTCCCACGGCGTCTCACTCGCCAAGCGCACTCCGCTACGGGCCTTCGCCAGCGCCTCCCACCGAGCGCTCTCCGACACGGCGCCCTCTCACGGCGTATCTCACCGTGCCCCCGCCACTGCGCCCTCCCACGGATCGCCGCTAACCGGGCACCTCCCGCACCTCCGGCACCTCCCGCACCTTCGGCCTCCCGCACCTCCTGCACCTCCGGCACAGTCCGCACCCTCCTGCGGACACCTCTCACCGCCTTCGCGACAGCAGCACCACAATCCCCACCGACGCCTCCAGGCCAGGCCACTTATCCACAGGCCCACCACAACCCCACCCAACAATCCCCAGAACCCCGTTCACCCTCTCCCCACCCCACTCACCTCCAGCAAGGTGGGCCTCCCGACACCACCCCCGGAGAGGCCGACATGCACCGCCCCCTGGTCATCACCGAAGACCACGCCCTGCTCGACGACCTGGTCCGCATAGCCGCCGCAGCAGGCGCCCAACTCGACGTGGCCCACGTCCCCGCCCACGCCCGCCCGTTCTGGAACCTTGCCCCGCTGATAGCAGTAGGCGCCGACCAGGCAGACGCCGTGGCCGCGAGCTCACCCCCCACCCGAGACCAGGTTGTCCTCGTGACCCGGGCCCCCGACGACCCGGACACCTGGCGAAAATGCGTGGCCGTGGGCGCCCAGGCCGTCGTGACCCTCCCTACCGACGAGCGCCACCTGGTGGAGCGGCTGGCGGACGCCATGGAGCCCGACCCCCGCTCAGGATCCGTGATCTGCGTGATCGGCGGCCGAGGCGGGGCAGGCGCGAGCGTGCTGTCGGCGTGCCTGTCCCTGCGCGCCTCGGGAGACCACCTCCGGACCTTGCTGGTGGATGCCGACCCGCTGGGCGGCGGCATAGACGCCCTGTTGGGCCACGAGGAGGCATCGGGCGCCCGCTGGGGAGACCTGGTCGCCAGAGAGGGCCGGATCAACTCCAGCGCACTTCAGGCCGCACTGCCGTCGTTCGGCGACCTGGCGGTCCTCTCCTTCCACAGAGGTGAGGTGGCGGCGATCCCCGCCCAAGCCATGCGTTCCGTCCTGGAGGCAGGCCAGCGAGGCTTCGACCTGATAGTCGTCGACCTCCCCCGCCACCTCGACCCAGCCGCGATCGAGGCTCTCACCAGGGCGAAGACCACGCTGATGGTCGCCACGGCCGACGTACGCGGCATCCTCTCGGCCGTACAGGTGCTGGGCGAGACCCGCAAGCACACCTCGGACATCCGCGCGATCCTCCGCCCAGGCGTGGTGGACGACGACATGGCCGCGGGCGCCCTGGGCATCCCGTCCGCCGGCGCCCTGCCCGACCAGCCGAGACTCACCGCCACCCTCAACCGGGGCGAGCTGCCCAAGCTGGGCCCCCGCACCGTGATGGGCGCCCTGTGCAGCACACTCCTACAAGACCTCCTCCCGACATGAGCACCCTGAAATCGCCCACACCCGCAGGGGCGGTGTCCCAGGAACTGGTCGAAGCAGTCCGCGTACGCCTGGCCAGAGCAGGCGTGGAACCCAGCGCCGCCCAGGTGGCAGTGGCCCTGCGAGCCGAGAAATCCGTGTACGGCGACGCGGAGATCCTCGCGGTGGCCAGGGCACTCTGCGCCGACCTCATCGGTGCCGGCCCCCTGGAGCCGCTCCTGGCCCGGCCAGACGTAACAGACGTCCTGGTCAACGGCCCGCGCGAGGTGTGGATAGACGATGGCGGCGGCCTACGCCGTACCGCTGTGACCTTCGCGGACGACGGGGCCGTACGCCGGCTGGCCCAGCGCCTGGCGTCCGTCGCGGGCAGGAGACTCGACGACGCCTCCCCGTACGTGGACGCCAGACTCGCCGGCGGCGTCCGCCTCCACGCCGTGCTTCCGCCGGTGGCGTCCGGTGGCACCTGCGTCTCGCTACGCCTTCCGCCACGCCGTACGTTCACCCTGGACGACCTGGTGTCGGCGGGCACGATCACCCCATCCGCCATCCCGGTGCTGACCGCCATGGTGACCGCCAGGCTGGCGTTCCTGGTGACGGGCGGCACAGGGACCGGCAAAACGACACTCCTGTCCGCCCTGCTCTCGCTCGCCGACCCGGCAGAACGCCTGCTCCTGGTAGAGGACTCAGCCGAGCTCCGCCCCCTCCACCCCCACATCGTCCGCCTGGAAACCCGCCCGGCGAACCTGGAGGGCGCAGGCGGTGTGAGCCTGCGCGACCTGGTACGCCAAGCGCTGCGCATGCGCCCGGACCGCTTGGTGGTGGGGGAGGTCAGGGGCAGCGAGGTGGTGGATCTGCTGGCCGCCCTCAACACAGGCCACGAAGGCGGCTGCGGCACCCTTCACGCCAACACCGCCGCCGACGTACCCCCTCGCCTGGAAGCACTGGGCTGCGCAGCGGGTCTGACCAGGGAAGCCGTACACAGCCAACTGGCCGCGGCGCTCGACGCGGTCATCCACCTGACCCGCGGCCGCCCGGACGGCCGACGCCGCATAGCCGAGATCTGCCTGCTCTCCCGAACGTCAGCCGGCTTCGTCGAGTCGATCCCGGCCCTGACCTTCGACGCGAAGGGCAACTCCCAACCCGGCCCCGCCTACGACGCCCTCTCCCAAAGAGCCCAGCCATGATTCCCACCACCAAGGCCACGTGATGACCGGCGCCCTCATAACAGCACTGTCCACAGCCTGCGCAGTGTGGCTGTGGACGGCCCCGGACACCCCCACCACCCGCCTGACCAGGCTCGTCACAGGCAGGGACAAACCCCGCTGGACATCCCTGACCACCCGCCTCACCCGCCCTACCCCCGCCCGCCGCGCGCAGCTCTGGCGACACGCATCAATCGAGCTGTGCCAGTCCCTGTCAGCAGAGCTGTCGGCCGGCCGCACGCCAGGAGAGGCACTGACCAGGGCAATCGCCTCAGTGGACTTCCCAGCCGCAGAAACCCTGCGCCCGGTCATCGCCGCGGCAAGAGACGGCGGCGACGTCTCCGCAGCCCTCACCTCATCGGCCCCACAGCAGGGCGGGGAGGGCCTCCGCCAACTGGCGGCCTGCTGGGAAGTAGGCGTCACGGTAGGCGCGGGCCTGGCCGCACTGGTCGAGCGAGTCGCGAGCACGTTGCGTGCGGCCCAAACCCACCGCCAGGACGTCGCCGCCCAACTCGCGGGCCCCCGCACCACAGCCCGCCTCCTGGCCGTACTCCCAGCCCTCGGCCTCCTCATGGCCGCCGCCCTCAACATGCACCCTCTGGACTTCCTCCTGGGCAGCTTCCCCGGCCTCATGTGCCTGATAGCAGGCATCGCCCTCGACGCTTGTGGCCTGTGGTGGACCAACCACATGGCAACCCAAGCGCAAACCTAACCAACACCCCAATCACAGCCCCAACCACCGACCCAAGCCCAAGCGAGCAACCCAAGCACAGGCCGAACAGCCACCCACCCGTATAGCACCGCCACCTACACGGAACAGGCCCCACGGCATCGCCAATCACACAGCACCATCACCCATTCAGAACCGACCACACGCTGGGAAGCCCCCGCCCACTCGCAACCGACCACTCACCTTCCTCCCCCAGCTGGAAAGGCCCCAGCAGAACCCACCGCCCACCAATCCCCATCCACCAATCCGCATCCACCAGGCCCGACCACCGCCCAGGCCAGACCACTGCCCGGTCCCGGCCACCGGCCCAGCGGCTGCGTCCACCAGGCCCAGCTGTCCACCAAGCGCCCCACCCACCAGGCCACTCATCAGGCTGACCACCGCCCAGGCCTGACCACCGCCCAGGCCTGACCACCGCCCAGGCCTGACCACCGCCCAGGCCTGACCACCGCCCAGGCCTGACCACCGCCCAGGCCCGACCACCGCCCAGGCCCGACCACCGGCCAGACCCGGTCACCAAGAGCCCCACCCACCAGGCCACTCATCAGGTCCGCCATCGCCCAGGCCTGGCCACTCACCAGGCTCGTCACCCACCAGGCTCGTCACCCACCAAGCGCGCCACCCACCAAGGTGGTCACGGCGGTCACTCACCAAGCCCCACCCCACTGAACCGATCGGACCCCGCCCAATGCTCGAATGGCTCTCCGCCTTGCTCGCCGGCCTGGCCATATGGCTGTGGGCCTCTCCCCGAACCCCAACAGAACGCCTCTCCCGACTACGCCCGCCAGCCAAGCCCAAGCCCCACCCTCAAGGGCCACATCCAAACCAGCAAACGCAAGCCCGCACTGACGAGCCACTCTGGCAAGATCCCCCTCCAGCCGGCATCACCCGCAAGACAATCACCATCGCCACCTGCACCGGCCTGTTCACCGCGCTCCTGATCGGCGGCATCCCCGGAACCATCGCCGGCCTCCTGATCACCCCAGCCGCCGCAGCCTTCCTCCACAAGAGACAACCCCAGCAGACCCACCACGACCGCCGCCGAATCGCGGCCGACCTCCCATTCGCCGCCGACCTGATGACCGCATGCCTGCTCGCCGGCCGCCCGGCGAGCGACGCCACGGAAATCGCCGCCAACGCGATCGGCGGGCCTCTCAGCCAGCGGCTGAAATGGGTCAGCACCCAATTACGCCTGGGCGCCGATCCTGACCCCACCTGGGCCACGCTCGCCAAGGACCCAGCCACGGCCCAACTCTCCCGAGCCATGAGCCGAGCGGCTCAAAGCGGCGCACCGGTAGCGGACGTGCTAACCCGCCTGGCCGACGACGCCCGCGAAGCCGCCAGAGCCGATTCCGTCGCCTCAGCCAGAAGCGTCGGCGTAAAAGCAGTAGCCCCGCTCGGCCTCTGCTTCCTCCCGGCATTCGTCCTGCTGGGAATCATCCCCGTAATAGCCGGCCTGGCCTCCACAATCATCATCCCCTGAAGCTCCTACATTGCCGGAACAAGCTGATCAAGAAGAGCCGACGAATCACCCTCGTCAACCCCGGACTCGCGAAAATCAACCCTCAACATCAAGTCCGCTCAGCACACCGGACGAAAGCCCACACAACCCCACCCCTCTTCCGAGTTCCCCAGACGACGGGGTCGCTGATCACCAATATGGGGTAAAACCTGCGGCCCAGCGCCGAGCCTCGCGATCGAGGAACACAAGGCCATCCAGACAAACGACCACGCCAGGCCGCCTCCACATCACCCACCGGCATGGAGTCCTCGCCAACGCAGCGACCGCCGAAGAATCCTTCCCGGCGGGCCCGCCGTCGAATGGGCAGCCAACCAAACGCAACCGCCCCTATATCGGGTATGGCCTGAGCTTTCGGTGCAGACCGGAGAGATCAGGCCAATCCGCATGCAGGTTCGGCCAGCGATTGAGCCTGAGTCGTCAATCGATCACTGCGCTCGATCGTTAGTGGGGTTTTTGCAGCATCGTGGTCGGTGGGATGTGACGTGCTCATTCATATGCCGTCGTAGAGCTGCCATCTCGGTGCCCTCGCTGCCAAGAGCGGCGAGGTCTTGTCTTATCACGATCTGGACGTTCCTGATCTCGGCCTTCAACTGAGCCATGCTGGTCGCGGTGCCGTCGTTGCTGTGGCACTGGCCCGCTTTGAGCGTGCGGAGGTGCAACAGCAACTCGAGGATCTGTGCCTCTAGGTCCATGAATTCCTGCCTTTGTGCCAGCTCAGACGGATTGTAGGGTCTGGTGACGGGCCGGATTTGGCTGTATGAGCATACGATGACAGAAAGCCCATGCCCACGACAGCCATCGCCTGTAGCAAAGGTGGAGTTCTTCATGCGCAAGCTGCTGTTGTTTCTCCCGCAGGAGATAATCGGACACCGTAGGTGCGGACGTAAATAGGCTCATGACCGGCGAAAGCGGAGAGAAGTGACGAACTCGTAGCCTGGCGGCGCATCGAAGATCCACAACAAGAAGGGTCTGCTTGGGATACGTCAAGGAGCAAGAGACTCATCTGCCGAAGACCTCGCTGACACCTTGAAGACCGGTGTACGCGGAGAACTCACTGGCACATTGTCGATGGCGAGGCCAGGCGGATCTGACTGACACGCAGGGCCAGTGCTGGAGCGGCCACCCGCCCACGGACCTTTGCAACGCTCTTTCTGGACACTTCCCGCGCGTCCGACCCCGCCTCTAAGGACGCAACGACGCTTCTCGCATCCTCTGTATCGCCTCCTGATCACTTAACGCTGCCTCGTCGCTCTAGCGTCGGGATCTGATTGGGGATGACTGCCTTGGCGTGTTCTATGGCTGTGCCTGCGTCTCCCAGCGCGATGGAGACGCCCATCTTGTAGATGGATACGTGTCCATAGCCCAGAGTGAGATTGGGGGCGTGATGGGCGGTCTCGTCGGCTTCGGTGAGCATGTTGAGCGCTGAGTGTCGGTCCTCAAGGCGAGCGGCGGCAATAGCGCCGGTAGAGAGCAGAGCACCGTAGCCCCCCACGCGTGAGGTGTTGCGTCGGCGAGCTGGGGCCGGAGGGATTCTGCGGCTGAGATACCGACGTCGCGAGCCTTGCGATACTCGGCGGCGCGATGGAACAGGCTGATCAGATCGCGCCGGCATTCCCCTATGGCTTGGAGATTGGAACTTGCTTGCGCGACTTCGACGCCTTTGTGGCGGAGATCCACGCGTAGGGGGGGAGCACTGAGCTTGATCAGGGTGCGTGTGGTGAGGTGGTAGATGCGTGCGGCGGTGGCCATTTCGACAGGGGGTGAGGCGGTTGAGGCAACGGGGAGGAGCGCGGCGAGTTCGTCTGCCAGCGGTAGGTAGCGAGCAGCGGCGAAGTCGCGCTGAGCATGTGTGAGTGAGCGGGAAAGCGATGCTGCGGATGTAGCTGCCTGAGAAGTTGGCGCAGTCGGGATCAGAGCATCCCGAAGCCGTGCGACGGCGGCCGGCTCGGCCGGGCGGGCTTGATGTAGTAGGGAAGGTCATCACACACCGCTCGGGGCGCTCAAGCTGTCAGAGCGCCCTGTGGGCGCCCTGACTTGTTGGTTCGCTCAGCGGCGGTAGCCGCGTCGTCGGGAACGGCGGCGTGACTGCCTGTGCGTCCAGTCGTCTCCTGGCCCGGGTTGCATCAGGCGGATAGACGCGCCGACGAGATAGTTGCGGATAGCCATAGTGATCCCCCATGCGAATCGCGGCTGGGGAGAGCAGAGCGCCCGATGCCGGATGAATACCTCCATAGGCACCCCTCCTCGCAACCGTAAACCCAATGAGTCCTCGACACCTTCCCCGGATTTCCCCTCAGAGGGGTTCGTGGCCGAACCTTTGCGGCTCGGTGGCGCGGGCCATGCTGGAACGGTGATGAGCGGCTCCGGTCCGGGAGGAGGGGCGGCCGTAGCACGCCCCGGGGTGCTGGGGCCGCTGGTATGCCGTGCGGGTATGGCAATGAATCGATCGAACACGTGTTTGATTATGGTCTGGCGTCGTGGGTGTCACCGGGACACCCCAGATGCTGGGAGGTGCGGATGTGATTCCCGATCGACACGAGCGGTCTCGGGTTCACGGTCACATCCGCGCCCGCTGTGGCCAAGGACTTCGCCACCAAGAAGGTCAAGGTGACCGAGGGCGGTCAGCCGGTCATGGTGGTGAAGCTGCTCGCGATGGACGGCAACGGCTCCACCATGATCAAGTTCAACCTGGAGGGGGCGCAGCATCGCCTGGTGCCGGGCATGCCGGTGCGGGTGGAGGGCCTGGCCTACGGCATTGCCAAGGACGGTGGGGTGCGCTGCTGGAGCGTCCCGATCAACGGGGCGGCGGCCGGCCCCTGTCGCTTCGGCGGCCGGTGAGTCGATGGCAGGTACGCGGGGGCGTAACCCGCTCGGGGCCGCGCGCCACTCGGTCGCCTCGGCGGCGGGTGAGTCCGAGGGCGAGGGCTGATGGACTGGTCATCGCTTCGAGCGAGAACGCGCGGGTGCACGCCTGGCGCTTACCGCACGGCCGGCCGCTGCATCGAGGCGGCCCTATCAGGGCAAACGATCACCGATAGTGATCCGACCTGCGAAAACGTGAACAACGGGCCACTCGCGGGCCAACTAGTCCAGTACGTGACTGCGTAACCGCAAAGGCCCAGGTCAACCCCCTGATTGTGGAAAACTCAAGCGTCCTCCACAGAATGCCGTTCGGTTCCTCTCCTGCGACCCTGCTTCGGCCAATCTAAGGACTCCCGCCGGACAAGACCCCGGCTCCGAGCACTACCTGGAGGCACGATGCACAGTCCCGCCACCACGCCAGACGCCATCAAAGCCACCCCAGAACGCAGTCACACCACATCGAGCAACAAAACAGTCGGCAAGTTCTCACTCAGCCGCATCCACATCACCCGAAGCGCCCCGTCAGTCCTCAACACCGCCGCAGAAGCCACCGCTCAGACCGCCTGGCCGTCAGGGGAGACCTCGACCAAGTCTCTGAGGGAAAGCTCGACCCCGCTCAAGAGCAGCGCGAGCACGCAAATCGGATCATCCGAGCCGGCCGCGGCCGGGCTCGCCACCCGCCCCGCTCCGACGCGAGCCAACCGATGGCTTCATTACGCGACGGTCAACCGTGAGCGCGGCATGTCCACAGCCGAATACGCAGTAGGCACGATTGCGGCCTGCGCATTCGCTGCCCTCTTGTTCAAGGTGGTGAGCAGTCCAGAGGTCCAGGAAATGCTGAAAGCCCTTATCGATCGAGCACTCAATACCACCACCGGATGACCGTCCGCCAAGCGCGGATCTCCCTGGGCAGGAAGCGGTCGGCATCGCGGGGTTCGGTCACGGCCGAGACCGCCGCGATGCTGCCCGCGCTCATGGCCGTCCTCGCAGCCGCGCTGTGGGCCGTCCAAGCCGTCAGTGCCCAACTTGAGTGCGTGGACGTGGCCCGCGCGGCAGCGCGAGCCGCGGCCAGGGGCGAGCCCCTCGACCAGGTCATCATCCGAGCCCGTACGGCCACCCGCCCCGGTGCGCAGGTAGCCGTAACCCGCGACACGGAAACCACGAAGGTTCAGATCACTGTGGAAGTACGACCACCCTGGGCCCGATCATTGCCCGCAGTACAAATATCCGCCACGGCTGTCGCCGACACCGAGCCCGGATATTCCCCATAACCACAGGCAAACGAGCCCGGCAGGCGAGGAGGTCCCCATCAATACTAAAGAAAAGGGCTCAGCCACACTCTGGGGTGTTGCTCTCATGGGTCTTCTGATGGCGGTGGCCACCGCGTTCGCCACGCTGGGCTCGGTACGCGTGGCACGCCATCGCGTAAACAGTGCTGCCGACCTGAGCGCCCTTGCCGCGGCCAAACTGGCGATAATCAATCCAGAAACCGCCTGCGCCCGAGCCGCTACCCTGGCCAGCCAGAACGGCGTGAAGCTGACCCAATGCAAAATCACTGACGAAATCGCCGATGTTTGGACTTCGCTGTCGATCTCACTACCGGTATTAGGCCGCCGTACGCTCATGGCCAGATCTCGGGCGGGTCCAGCGGAAATGGCTCCTTGATCGTCGTCGGTGGCGTACGCGCCTAGAGCCTGTACGAAGTTCGGATCTTCAGATTGGTCGGAGGCTTCGGATCCACATGACGGCTCCGCGTAGGTGCAGGCCGGCCAGGTAGCTGTCGGGCGTCTTGTCGAACCGGAAGGCCAGGCCACGCCATTCCTTGATCCGATTGACACACCGTTCCACCGTGTTGCGTTCCTTGTAGAGATCGGGATCATGGCGGACCGGCCGGCCGCCGCGGGAGCCGCGCTTCTTGCGGTGGGCCGCCTGGTCGGTCTTCTCTGGGATGACCGCTTTGATCCGGCGCCGGCGCAGGTAGGCGCGGTTGCCACGAGAGGAGTACGCCTTATCGGCGGCCACCGCGCCCGGCCTGGTGCGCGGACGTCCGACCGGCAGGCGGATCTTGATGCGCTCCAGCACGGCGCGGAACTGTGGACTGTCCCCGGCTTGGCCGGGAGTGAGGACAAAAGACAGCGGACGGCAGCGACGGTCGGCCGACAGGTGCACCTTGCTGGTCAGCCCGCCCCGCGAGCGGCCCAGCTCGGCCGCCTTCAGCCGGAACCGGTGCCGGCGGCGTATCCGCCGTCGGCCGTCTTCGTCGTCGCCGGGATCACCGTCACGGGGCTTTTGCCCCTTTGACGTAGCCCCTTTTCCCGCTCGACGGCTTCTTGCAGCGCTGCGACCAACTCGCCATCCAAGACCATCCCGGCGGCGTGATGGTGCGCGCGGGCCGTGGTGGAGTCCACGCTGACCAGGTCGAGGTCGGCCTGCCCACGAGCCGCGGCCTCGGCGATCATCGCCTGCATCAGCCGCCCGAAGACGCCGTTCAGCGCCCAGGAGCGGAAGCGGTCATAGGCGGTGGACCATGGCCCGTACTCGACCGGCAGGTCCCGCCATGGGCTGCCGGTACGAAACCGCCACATCACCGCGTTGAACTGCTGCCGCAGATCCGGGATCGGGCCTCGCTCACCCAACGGCAGGTGAGGCTCGATCAAGGACCATTCCTCGTCGTTGAGGTCTCCACGCGCCATGGCAAATGGCCTACCAGGATCGCCGACCGTACCGCAGGCGATCCTTCTGATCTCAACTCCGTACAGGCTCTAGTGATCAAGCGCGCATGCCGGAAAGCAGGAGAAACAGCGGAACGCGACGCCGACGGGCCAACTCATCAGCATCCCCAGCAAAGCGATCCTCGCAAGGTGCACACTCGCGCAGCGAGGTCAGTGAAAATCCTGCCTTCGTGAGCGCGACAACATAATCTTCTACAGTGCGGTGGAACCACGTGACGGTGCTGCCCATCCACTCCCTTTCCCGCGGCCCTTGGAGAAAGTAGTCATCCACAACCCAAGACGTTCGCTTCTCCCGAACGCCGGAGTCGTGCGAGGTCAGAACCGGATGAACGACCGTGAAAATGATGCGTCCGCCGGGTGAGAGGCATCCATGGAGGGCGGCCAGCACCGGCTCGATATCCTCGACATAGTGAAAAGCCAGCCGCGAAACAACCAGATCGAACGAAGAGGGCGGAGCGGAGAAGTCCTCGATATCAACCAGTTCGACGCGGCCGGCTGTTCCGCCTAACGCCGCGTTGGCGGCCTCGACCATCGCCGCGGAGCCGTCCAATCCCAGGTAGCTACGACAGCCGGCATCCAGCAGGACTTGTCCGATGGCCGCATCCCCGCACCCGAGGTCCAACACCCGAAGCCCCGCGACCTCGCCCAGTTCCGACAGGAAAGCCGGTTCCTCCATCACATGGTTGGGGCTCGACACGCCACTATGCCGATGACCGAGGTACTGCCCGACGACTTGGGGTGCGTCGTAGAAGGACCCACCGCGCTTGGTTTCAGCCACGGCCCCGAAGTGTAGATCGGTGACCCTGTCGGAGCCCTCGTTGCCGAGGATCTGGTGGCGGAGGGTGGGGACGGGCTGGCTGGCGTGGGAGTTGATCTGGCGGGGGAACTGATAGCGAAGGAGGGAGGTGGGTGGGTGTCGGTGTTGGCCGAGGAGCAGGTGGTGAGGGCCGAGGTCGCACTCGGTCTGCGCCCGAGGTCGGTCTGTGTCTGGTCGGTCTGTGCCCGAGGTTGGTCTGCGCCCGAGGTCGGTCTGTGTCTGGGGTCAGTCTGTGCTTGAGGTCCGCTTCAGGTGAGTTGCCCCGCGTCGCACCGTCCTTGTCGCGTTCGTGGGCCAGCCGACCGTGGGTGCTTCGCTGGCGAATGGGTGGCATGGTCGCTGGGGCGTAAATGTGGTGAATGGCGACATTTCGGTTGACGTGAAACGCGCGAATGAATCGACTGATCGACTGGAAAACGGGTGTGGCGGTTGGGGATTGCGGGGCTAGGTCGCGATCCAGTCACGAGTTCTTAGACGTGGTGTCCAAGAGTTGTGTATGTACCGTAAGGTTCCGCTTACCCTCAGTCCATGCCGTATGTGACAAGGCGCATGTGAGCGCCGGAGCGAAGTCGCTAGGGTGCGGGGACGGGGACGGTCGGTGACCGTATCGGCCGGGCGGACTGCACTTCCGGTCGTCGCGTGAACGCCCCAGGGGTGGTCAGGCGGCGCGAGGCTCTCGATGGAGGGAAGCGTCGTGACGGTAGTCGGCAGAGTGGTGGCCACGGGGATGATCGTGGCCGGCTCCATCGCGCTTGGCGGGACCGCTCAGGCCGCTGCGGTGACCTGGCGGGCCGACGCGTCCGGACAGATCACCTCGCCCGCTGACGGCCAGGTGCTTTCGAGCTCGTCTGTGACCGTTTCCGCGCAAACAGGCGTGATGCAGCTGACCATGGGCCTCTACGTCGAGGGGCCCTCCACACCCAGCCAGAAGGTCGCCGGAGGGGGAGCGAGTCAGACGATCTCCGGCACGTTCGACGCCGGCAACGCCCCGAACGGGACCTTCACCGTGACCCTCAAGGGAGAGCTCACGGGGAGCCGGTACGCGAGCAGCACGTTCAAGCTCCGGCGGCCGCCCGAGGCGCCGGGCAACGTGAACGCGACCCGGCAGGGCAGCGCCAAGGTCCGGCTGACCTGGAGCAAGGGTTCGGAGCCTGACCTGCAGTCGTACGAGGTCTCCAACAGCCAGTCCGGCATCGTGGGAAGGTTGCCCGCCGACAGCGCGTGCGCCGGGTCCACGTGCCAGGCGGTGCTCGCCGTGCCGGCCAAGGCGAAGGGCCAGAAGGTGGGGTTCACGGTCAAGGCGTTCAGGGGTGACGGCGACGGCGGGTCGATCGGCTCGGGCAATTCGGCCGCCGCGTACGTCGCCTTTCCCGCCGCGCCGACGCCCACGCCGACGAAGAAGAAGACCGCCGGCACCCGGACCCCGAAGACCACCAAGAACGTCGACCCGCTCCCCACGCTGCCCGCCAAGAGGCAGACCCTGCCGACGACGAAGCCGACGACACACAAGCGGACGACAGCCAAGCTTCCGGAAATACCCGACGCCGACCCGAACGGGAACCTGCCGATCCCCACGGCCGACGAAACGGGCGGTCTGCGCCCATCCGACGCGAAAAGTGGCGCGGACGCCGCTCCCGTCCAGCCCGACGTGAAGGCGCAGTCGAGCGAGTCACCGATCGGGAACCTCGGCCAGTACGGCCTCTACGTCGCAGCGGGTGTCCTCCTGCTGCTGTTCGGCGCTCATGCGGGGGCCTGGGCACGGCGGCGGGCGCTCGCCACGGGTGAGAGCTCCGCGCCTGGTACGGCCGCAGCGACCACGGGTGTGAGCACGTCGCCGGTCGGCGGGGTTCAGGCCGCTCACGCGAACGAAAGCGTTTCGGTCACCACGGCCCCGCCCCGACGGCGGCCCGCCGTGATCCTGGCCGTCGCCAAGACTCGGGTTCCCGATCAGTCCCGGGATCAGCGGCTGGTGTCAGATGAGAGTTCCGAAGGGGTCACTCCGGAACGGTCGTCGGCGCCGCCCGCGCTCGACCGGAAGCGTGAGGAGGCTTCCGCCGCGTTCGGGGCGGTGGAGGAGGTGCGAGACGTTCCGGAAACCCGCCAGGGGCCAGTTCGCATCACCTTGCCCAGTTCCGCGGTCACGGATGTCCCCGAGCCCGACGTATCCCCCGTTCGGCCCGCCGCGCGGATGGAGGATCGCTGGGATGATTATCTGCCGCCGTCTCCTCGGTCAATGGAGGACAGCGGATTTTGGGAACGTCCGCAGCCGGGGGCGGCCGATTTCTGGTCCGGCGAAGATGATGGCAAGGGTGAAGGCGAGGCACGCGCTTTTGTGGGTCCTCGGCATAGAGACGGCGAAAGCTAAATCGGCTATTTGATTCGGCTTATCGATCGACCGGGACCAAGGTCTGGGTTGGCGTGCGATAGCGCAGGTGGAGAGGGGCTCGGGGTCCTCGGGACGGCAGGTCCAGAGGACTTCGGGGGTGCTCGGGGCGGCAGTTTTGGAGGGTTCCGGGGGTGCTCGGGGCGGCAGCTTCGGAGGGTTCCGGGGTGCTCGGGACGGCAGCTTCGGAGGGTTCCGGGGTGCTCAGGACGGCAGCTTCGGAGGGTTCCGGGTGCTCGGGCTAACGGGTCCGGCCGACCCGATTTCACGGACGGCAGGCGCTCGCTCGCGCGGAAAAATGCGCGCAAGGTGGCGCGCGATCGGTGGCAGTTCTTGCGTGGATGTCCTGGCGTTTTACTGAGGCGACAGCAGGGTGTTGAGGAGGCGGACGGCGCCTCGTTTGTCGAGGGGTTCGTTGCCGTTGCCGCATTTCGGGGATTGAATGCAGGAGGGGCAGCCGCGTTCGCATTCGCATGAGGTTATGGCTTCTCGTGTGGCGGTCAGCCACTCGGCCGCACGGGCGTAGCCGCGTTCGGCGAAACCCGCCCCGCCCTCGTGGCCGTCGTACACGAAGACGGTGAGCAGCCCCGTGTCGGCGTGCAGTTCGGTGGAGACGCCGCCGATGTCCCAGCGGTCGCAGGTGGCGAAGAGGGGGAGCAGGCCGATGGAGGCGTGTTCGGCGGCGTGGGCGGCGCCACCGAGGTCGATGCCCGCTTCGGCGAGCGGCGCGACCGCCGAGGCGGGGAGCGTCCACCATACGGCACGGGTGCGGAGGGTACGGGGTGGCAGGTCCAGGGGCTCGTCGCCGAGCATCTCGCCTGATTGGAGACGTCTCTTGAGGTACGAGACCACTTGCCGGGTCACCTCCACCTCGCCGAAGTGGAGCGTGCCGGGGCCCAGGGGATGGGAGCGCTGGGTGGCCAGGATGGAGATGTCGGTGATGTCGCGAGCGAACGTCGTGAAATCCGGAGTCGCGCTGGACACCAGGGCGACCCCGGCCTCCAGGTCCAGGAGCTCCACCAGGAAGGTCTCGCCCTGATGGAGGTAGACCGCGCCCGTGTGCACCGTCGTGTGCGCGGACGGTTCGTCCACGCTGCCCAGGAGGCGGCCGGTGGACGACTCCACGACCTGGATGGGAGCGCCTCCGCCGCCTCGGATGTCGGCGAGGTCGGTGGCACGCTCCCGCTTGGTCCAGAACCAGCCCGCGGGGCGCCTCCTGAGCAGACCCTGGGAGACCAGGTCATCGAGGACCGTTGAGGTGGTGGTGCCGAAGATGGGCAGGTCGTCGTCGGTCAGCGGGATCTCGGCGGCCGCGGCGCAGAGGTGGGGGCCCAGGACGTACGGGTTGTCGGGGTCGAGGACGATCGCCTCGACAGGCTGGCCGAACAGGGCCTGGGGGTGGTGGACGAGGTAGGTGTCCAAGGGGTCGTCCCTGGCGATCAGCACGGCGAGCGCGTCCTGGCCGTCGCGGCCCGCCCGGCCCGCCTGCTGCCAGAGGGAGGCGCGGGTGCCGGGCCAGCCCGCGATCAGCACGGCGTCCAGGCCTGAGACGTCCACGCCGAGTTCGAGGGCGTTGGTGGTGGCCAGGCCCATGATCGTGCCCGAGCGGAGGGCCTTCTCCAGGATCCTGCGGTCTTCGGCGAGGTATCCGGCTCGGTAGGCGGCGATCTTGTTGGGGAGGTCGGTCCAGTCCGGCTGGGCGGGGGCGTCTGGGAGTGCCCACCTGAGGGAGCTCTCCGAGGCCGGGTCGGTTGCCGGGCCCTCATGCTTTGACGTGCTGACCGCCGGGGTTGTCCCGGAGAGTCCGCTGGTGGTCCGGGATGGTTCCGGCGTGGCGGGGCCCGCCGGCTCCGCTGTGCCCGGCCGGTGGCTGAGAGCGGGATCCGCTTCCGGCGGGGTGGCGCGGGCGGGTGGTCGGTGGTGGGTGGTGAGGTCCGTTTCCAGCAGGCCCGGCTGGGTGGTGAGGTCCGTTTCCAGCAAGCCCGGCTGGGTGGTGTCGGCAGGCTCCGCTGTGCCTGGCGGGTGGTTGAGGGTGGGGTCCGATTCCGGCGGGGTTGGGTTCGGCTGCCGGGGGGTGGAGGGGCGGGGGTGGCGGGTGGAGAGGGAGAAGGCCACGTCGGCGAGCTTGGCGCGGGCCGTCAGGGCGACCGTTTCGGCGCCGCGGCGGGAACGTACGAAGGCGAGCGTGCGGACGTCGGCCAGAACGAGGTCCGCCAGCAGATCCGCCGCCTCCGCCGTGGCCGTCCGCCGCACAGGAGCCCCTCCCTCGCCCCGTAGCTCGGTCAGGGGCGGCTCCCACAGCGCGATGGTGGTGGAACCCTTGGGCGAGGCATCCACGGTCACCTCGTCCATCTCAAGCCCCGTCAGCCTCATCCCGAACGCGCCCGGCTCGCTGGCGGTCGCCGACGCGAGCAGGAACGTGGGGCGCGAGCCGTAACGGGCGCAGACGCGGCGCAGGCGGCGCAGGATCTGCGCGACGTGGGAGCCGAAGACGCCGCGGTAGCCGTGGCACTCGTCGATGACGACCATGCGCAACCGGCGGAAGAACGAGGACCACTGAGCGTGGCGGGGGAGGATGCTGCGGTGCAGCATGTCCGGATTCGTCAGGACGTAGTTGGCGTGCTGGCGCACCCACGTACGTTCCTCGAACGGCGTGTCGCCGTCGAAGCAGGCCGCGCGGAGCTGGGTGATGCGCAGCTCGCGCAGGCCGCGCAGCTGGTCGGCGGCCAGGGCCTTGGTCGGGGTCAGGTAGAGGATCGTGCCGCCGTCGAGGCATGAGGCGACGGCGGGAGTGAGGTACGCCAGCGACTTCCCGGACGCCGTACCCGTTGAGATGATCACGTTTCGGCCACGGAATGCCAGGTCGGCGGCCTCGTACTGGTGAGGCCAGAGTCCTGTCACCCCGCGGTTCGCCAAGCGCGTAACAAGTACTTCTGGCGTCCATTTGGGCCATCCCGCTTGACCCGCCCGACGTGCTGGAACATGCTCCACATGGGTGACACGCTCATGACGTGCGGGAACACCGAGCAGGTGGCGGAGGAGTGGACCCGCCTGTTGTGGGGAGGATGCGGAGGAAGTCACTGTTTCCAGTCTTGCATCGATGGGCAAAGTCGCCGGGAATCGTGATTTCGTATAGACACAAGCCAGACGCATGGTTGAATGCCGCGCGTCAGGGTCGGACGATCTGGGGCCACGCTCCAGATTGCCAGTCCCAAGAGAGTAGTTTCGCAGGCGAGGCGCTGGAGGATCTGTGGATCTGAAGTTGGATCACCGCACCGAAGACCGACTCACCATCGTGGAGGTCGAGGGTGAGATCGATGTCTACACGGCGCCGAGATTGCGTGAGCTCCTCATCGACCTGGTGAACAAGGGCAACTTCCACCTGCTCGTCAACATGGAGAAGGTGGACTTCCTCGACTCCACGGGCCTTGGCGTCCTGGTCGGGGGGCTCAAGCGGGTTCGTGCGCACGACGGCTCGCTCGAGCTTGTCTGCACGCAGGAGCGCATCCTGAAGATCTTCCGGATTACCGGTCTGACCAAGGTCTTCGGGATCTACGCTTCGGTCGACGAGGCCAAGGAAGCTCACGGCAAAGACAAGTAGCATGGCTACCGTCGAGCTGACGTTCAGCGCTCTTCCCGCCCATGTGCGGACCGCGCGGCTGGTGGCGACGGCGATCGCTCGCCGCACCGGCGTGGAGGAGTCCCTGTTGGACGAGGTCAGGCTCGCTGTGGGTGAGGCCTGCTCCCGGGCAGTCGAGGCGCACCGCGTCCACTGTCCGGGCGAGCCCATCCGCATCGAGCTGCGTGACGACTCCGGGCGTTTCGAAGTCACGGTCAGCGACCAGGCCCCCAGCGATGAGATCAAGCAGGAGCAACCCCTCGATCTGGGCATGCTCTCTGACTCGTTCATGTCAGGCTTCGGCCTCGCGGTCATCGAGGGCTTGGCCGACGACGTCGAGATCTTCCCCAGCCCGAAGGGCACGAACATCCGCATGAGCTGGCCCGCGACCGCCAAGGTCTGAGCGGGCTCCGCCGTCCCGCCTCGTTCCGCCGGGCGTCCCTTTGTGGCGCCCGGCGTGCGGCTGTTCTGTGCTCAAAAACCCCATCTTGTACGGCGGAGCACGGGCGGCGCCACCCGCCGCACGTGGCTGAGCGCCTCCAGGGAGACGCCCGCTGACCCGCACGTGGCCGGCCACCGTCACGGCGCACGGGCACCGTGGCTTCCGCCTTCCGCCGGCCCTACGGGGCGAGCGGGGGTTTGTGGAGCGGAGTCGGCCCCGCTGGCGGCCTCGACGGGCAAACCGGGTCTGTGGGTGGGCTGTCGCGTGGGGCGAGTGGGTTCGTGGGGCGGAGTCGGCCCTACGGGTGGCCCCGACGGGCGGACGGCGGTTCCGGTCGTCGGATGAGGTGCGGTTCGCGGCGCGGGCGGGCCCTTGATGTGGCCGTGTCCGCAGGGGCCCGGTGGGGTGGTCGCGGGTAGGGGGCCCGCGTGCCGTGTCCTGGGCGGTGGTGCCGTGGTCGGGTGGCGGTGGCAGGTGGCGGTGACCATGGTGGGCGGTCGTTTCGGTGGTCGGCCTCCGCCTCTCAGGCCCCTCCAGCATCGGTCCAGGCGGCCCGAGTTTCGGTCCGGCACTATCCGGAGGTTTTCATGACCTTAAACCCGGGGAAATTTCGCCTGTCAGGCCGCAAACCGGCCCGCTGTCAGGGGATTACTGGACGCGCGCACAAATAGCCACCTCGAGAGCCTTCATATCCGTTCAGTGCCTGCGTAGACTCCCGGCACCGGCCAAGGTGATCCGGCGGAACGCGGATTCAACCGGAAGCGGCACCCACAACCCGGATGGTGCCGCAACACCCGCCGAGGAAAACTGCAGCACCGCCCGGGCAGGACGACCGGTCTTGCCGAGGAGAACGATGAGCAGGCACATGCTGGCAGCGGAGCCAGCGTCCAATCTGGCCCTGAGTGGAAACAATCTCACCATCGTGATCGTGGTCGCCGCGGTCGCACTGATCGCACTAGCCGTCGCAGGCGGCCTGGTGCGCGAAGTGCTGTCCGCCGGCCAAGGCACGGAGCGCATGCAGAACATCGCGCGTGCCGTACAAGAAGGCGCCGCCGCCTATCTGGCGCGCCAGTTCCGCACATTGGCGATCTTCGTCGTCGCAATACCTATCCTGTTGCTCCTGCTACCGGGGGAAACGGACGTAGTCGTCGGACGTTCGATCTTCTTCGTGGTTGGTGCGGTTTTCTCCGCACTGACCGGCTTCATGGGCATGTGGCTGGCCGTGCGCGGAAATGTCCGTGTCGCCGCCGCGGCCAACGATTCGGGCGAGAAGCGCGCCATGCGCATCGCGTTCCGCACCGGCGGCGTGGCCGGGATGTTCACCGTGGGCCTCGGCCTGTTCGGCGCGGCCGTGGTCGTGTTCATCTACCAGGGCAACGCCCCTGGCGTGCTCGAGGGATTCGGGTTCGGGGCGGCGCTGCTCGCGATGTTCATGCGAGTCGGCGGCGGCATCTTCACCAAGGCCGCCGACGTCGGTGCCGACCTGGTCGGCAAGGTCGAGCAGGGCATCCCGGAGGACGACCCGCGCAACGCCGCGACCATCGCCGACAACGTGGGCGACAACGTCGGTGACTGCGCGGGCATGGCGGCCGACCTGTTCGAGTCGTACGCGGTCATGCTGGTCGCCAGCCTCATCCTGGGCAAGGTGGCCTTCGGCGAGCAGGGGCTGGTCTTCCCCCTGATCGTCCCCATGGTCGGCGTGATCACGGCGATCATCGGCATCTTCGTCACCGGAATGCGCGACCGCGACCGCAACGGCATGTCGGCGATCAACCGCAGCTTCTTCATCTCGGCCGCGATCTCCGCGGTGCTCGTCACCGTGGCCGCGTTCCTGTATCTGCCCGACAGCTTCAGCGGCCTGACCGGCGCCACCGAGCAGTCCGACGCCAACCCGCGGCTCATCGCCATCGGCGCGGTGCTCATCGGCCTGGTGCTGGCCAGCGCCATCCAGCTGCTGACCGGCTACTTCACCGAGACCAACCGCCGTCCCGTACGCGAGATCGGCGAGAGCTCGGCCACCGGTCCGGCCACCGTCATCCTGGCCGGCATCAGCGTCGGCCTGGAGTCGGCCGTCTACTCCGCCCTGGTCATCGGCGGCGCGGTCTACGGCGCGTTCCTGCTCGGGTTCGGGAACGTGACGATCGCGCTGTTCGCGGTGGCACTGGCGGGCACCGGTCTGCTGACCACGGTCGGCGTCATCGTCTCCATGGACACGTTCGGGCCGGTCTCCGACAACGCCCAGGGCATCGCCGAGATGTCGGGCGATGTCGAGGGCGAGGGCGCCCGCGTGCTCACCAGCCTGGACGCGGTCGGAAACACCACCAAGGCCATCACCAAGGGCATCGCGATCGCCACGGCCGTGCTGGCGGCGACCGCGCTGTTCGGCGCCTTCCGCACCGCGGTGGAGGGCGAGCTGGCCAAGGCGAGCGGGGCGGTCAAGTCCGCGCTCGGCGAGTTCGCCACCTTCAGCCTCAGCATCGACCAGCCGAACGTCCTGGTCGGCCTGATCATCGGGGCCGCGGTCGTGTTCCTCTTCTCGGGGCTCGCGATCATGGCGGTCGGACGGGCCGCGATGCGCGTGGTCTTCGAGGTACGCGACCAGTTCCGCAACAAGCCGGGCATCATGGACGGCTCGGAGACGCCGGAGTACGGCCGGGTCGTGGACATCTGCACCCGTGACTCGCTCCGCGAGCTGGCCACGCCCGGTCTGCTGGCGGTCATGACGCCGATCGCGGTCGGGTTCGCCCTCGGGTACGCGTCGCTGGGCGCCTTCCTCGCGGGGGCCATCGCGTGCGGCACGCTGATGGCCGTCTTCCTGTCGAACTCCGGTGGCGCGTGGGACAACGCCAAGAAGCTGGTGGAGGACGGTCACCACGGTGGCAAGGGCTCGGAGGCGCACGCCGCCACCGTCATCGGCGACACGGTCGGCGACCCGTTCAAGGACACGGCCGGGCCTGCCATCAACCCGCTGATCAAGGTGATGAACCTGGTGGCGCTGCTGGTCGCGCCCGCGGTGGTGCTGTATGCGGGCAACCCGGCCCTGCGGATCGGTGTCACGGTGGTGGCGGTGGCCGTGGTGGTCGGGGCCATCGTGGTGTCCAAGCGGCGCTCCGTGAGCACCGAACCGGCCAACAACGACAACCGCGAGCACCAGCCGGTGGCCTCGTAACACGCCGCAATACCCTGGAGAGACGCCCGCCCTACTGCGTAGGGGCGGGCGTCTCGTCTTTCCGTCGGACGTCCGGGGCCGCTAATCGTCGGCTCCTGCGGCGGGCGACGCGATCGAGGGTGTCTCGTCAGGTGGGATGAGGTGCGGCGTGCCGGGGGCTGCGGGGTGCCGGCGTGCGGGAGGTGCGGGCTCGGCGGTGGTGAGGGTGTGCGCGGCGCCTTGGACGTGGTGGCGATATGCGGGGTACGTGCTGCGCGGCGGGTGCGGGTGCATGGGCCTGCGGGTTGCGGACCCGGCGGCAGGGCGTGGGGTGGTGGGGGTGAAGGCGGGCGTGGGGGCGGGGTGGCTCGGTGGGAAACTGGGCGCGTGAAAGGTGACAAGCAGCCCAGCGGTGGGAAGACCCTGGGCCTCATTCTGCTGGGGATGCTCGTCATCCTGGCCGTGATCGTCGGGCTGGCCGTCTGGGCTTCGAGGACGGGGTGATCTGGTGCGAACCTTGATTGTGCTGCGGCATGCGAAGGCCGCCCACGTTCCCGGGCTGGCAGATCGGGAGCGGCCGCTGACCGGGCGGGGCGAGCGGGACGCCACGCGGGCGGGCGACGAGATACGGGCGGCCGGGCTCAACCCGGACGTCGTGCTGTGCTCGCCGGCGCTCAGGACCAAGCGCACCGCCGAGATCGCCTTTCCCGAGGTGGAGATCAGCTACGAGCGGGACATCTACGAGGCGTATCCCGATGAGCTGCTGGAGCTGGTCCGCCGGGTCGATCCCGAGGCGAGCACCGTGGTGCTGTGCGGGCACAACCCCGGCGTGCACGAGCTGGCGGTGGGGCTGGCCGGAGGAGAGTACGTGTTCCGGCCGGGCGCGTTCGCGGTGATCGAGGTGGAGCCCGACTGGGATGAGCTCTGGATGGGTGAGGGGCGCCTGGTGACGCTCTGGGACCCTAAGGAGCAGGAGGGCTGAAGGACCCCAAGGAGCACGGAGGGCCCGCAGGAGCGCCGAGGGCCCGCAGGAGCGCCGAGGGTCCACCAGGGGGCGCTGGAGCCGGCTGGAGGGCTGGAGGCCCATCCTGGGGCCCCAGGATGGGCATTGTCGGGTGAGGGTCAGCCTGCGGTGAGGGTGGCGCCGTCCTCTGCGTCCGCCGCCTCCACCTCGTCCCTGGAGATCCCCAGCAGGTAAAGGATCGAGTCGAGGTAGGGAGTGTTGACCGCCGTGTCGGCCGCCTGCCGCACCACCGGCTTGGCGTTGAACGCCACCCCCAGCCCGGCCACGGCGATCATGTCGAGGTCGTTGGCCCCGTCCCCGATGGCCACCGTCTGAGAGATCGGCAGGCCGGCCTCCTTCGCGAACCGCTCCAGCGCCCGCGCCTTACCCGGCCGGTCCACGATCTCGCCCACGACGCGACCGGTCAGCCGGCCGTCGATGACCTCGAGGACGTTCGCCGCCGAGTAGTCGATCCCGAGCTCCTCCACGAGCCCGTCGGTGATCTGCGTGAATCCGCCGCTGACGATGGCGAAGCGGTAGTCGAGCCGCTTGAGCGTGCGAACCAGGGTGCGGGCGCCGGGCGTGAGCACGACCTCCTTGCGCACCTCCTCGAACACCTCGGCCGGCAGCCCCTCCAGCAGCGCCACCCGGCGCCGCAGCGACTCGGCGAAGTCGAGCTCGCCGCGCATGGCCTGCTCGGTGACCTTGGCGACCTCGTCCAGGCATCCGGCGTGGGCCGCGAGCAGCTCGATGACCTCGCCCTGGATGAGGGTCGAGTCGACGTCCATGACGATCAGCCGCTTGGCGCGCCGCGACAGGCCGGTGCGCTGCACGGCCACGTCCACCGCCAGGACGGCAGCCTCGGCCGCCAGCTCGACCCGCAACGAGCTGGGGTCCGCGCCGGAGACGGACAGTTCGATGCAGGTGACGGGCCATTGGGCGAGGCGTTCGATGCGGTCGATGTTCGCGCCGGCGGCGGCGATGCGCCCGGCGATGCCCGCGATGGCGGCGGGCTGGAGCGTGGCGCCCAGCACGCTGACCGACAGGCGGCCGCGGCGGCGCTGCTCCTTGGTCTGGGAGCCGGTGGAGAGCTCCACCTCCATGCCAAGGTCCTCGGCCACCTGCTCGACCGCGGTCCACATGGCGCCGAGGGTCGTGCCGGTGCCTGTCGGGGGGCCGCCGGCGTACGTGACGAGCACGCCGAGCGTGAGCCGGCCGCGAATGACGACCTGTTCGATGTCCGCCACAGTCACTGGAAAGGCAGACAGAACGGAGAAAAGCCGCGAGGTGACGCCGGGCCGGTCGGGGCCGGTCAGGGTGATCAGGAGGCTGCGCTGGTCCACATCCAGCCACGGTACTGCGCCCGGCCCGATGCTCGCGAAGCAGGGCGGGCATTCGGGCGCGGGCGCAGCGGTGAACGTCACGGAGGACGCGGTTCGAAACGTTCCAGTGGCTCGAAACGTTCCAGGGGAACGGCGTACTAGCGGACGATCTTGGTCTTGACCGTCTTCACGTAGCCGTGCTCGGGGATGCCGAGCCGGTCGAGCTCTTCCTTGCTCATGTTCTCCATGCCCGTCTGGACGTCGTAGGAGATCACGCCGAGCTTGGCGGTCTGCGTGCCGGTCGCCGTCTTCTTGAGCTTGGTCTCGAAGATCAGGGAGATGGAGTCACCCTTCTCCAGGATCTCGGGCAGGAAGCAGAAGAACGCGCGGCCCTCGAGCCCGCACTCGGTGCCCTTGACGCTCGTGCGGTACATGATCCGCCTGAGGTCGACCCCCTTGGGGAACTCGCCGCCGACAAAGTAGGCGTCGGCCTGGTAGGGCCCCTTGTTGGTGGCGACGATGCTGAAGTTGAGCTTGCCGCCGGCCTTGGCCGTCTTGGCAGCCTTCACTTTGACGTCGAAGACCGAGAACGGCTCGTCGGCGGCCGTCGTGGTGGAAGCGGAAGCCGGAACAGCCGGGACAAGCAGGGCAGCCGCCAGCAATGCCAGCGACGCGGCCTTGGTCAGGTTACGCATTAAACGTCTCCGGTGAGGAAGTGGTCACGGGGAGGCGCACACACTTGAAGCCCCCGTAAATGCCCGCTGTTCCTATCATGTTGGCAAAATCTATGTAAAGACTATTTCTTCAGAATCAAGTGCGTGTCACCGAACTCGTGCCACAGATATGCGTTCTGTAGCGCCTCCCCGTAGGCCCGCGCGAGCGCCGTCTCGCCCGCGATCGCGGTCAACATCAGCAGGTGGCTGGAGCGCGGCTCGTGCAGCCCGGTGATCAACCCCGTGACGGCCCGTACGCCGCTCTGGGGCGTGACGATGCGCCTGGTCCACCCGGCGGCCGCGCTGACCAGCCCGTCCGCCCCCACGGCCGTCTCCAGCGCCCGTACGACGGTGGTGCCCGCGGCCACCACCCGGCTGCCGCTCTGGCGCGCCAGGTTGACCAGCCGCGCCGTGGCCTCCGGCACCTCGTACCGCTCGGCGTAGGGCGGTTCGTCCTTCTCCGGCGAGGCCACCCCCGTGTGCAGGGTGATCGGCGCGATCCCGATCCCGCGCGCCACGAGCGCCGTCACCAGCTCCGCGGTGAACGGTCGCGCCGCGCTCGGCATCTCCGCGCTCCCCGGCACGGTCGCGAACACGGTCTGGTACGCCTCGATCGGCCAGTCCCCGCTCACGTACGAGTAGCGGATCGGCGCCCCGTGCGCCCGCAGGTACGGCTCCACCTCCTGGTCCAGCGACGCCCGCCACAGCCGCGGCGTCTCGCGTTCGATCAGCCGCAGCGTGGCCCGCCCCGGCAGCGGCAGCCACTCGCCGGGCTCACCACCGCCGTAGGGCTCGGAGGCGGTGGCGGTACGGCGGCGCAGCTCGACCAGCCAGGTGCCGTCCTCCCTGGCGGTGGAGAAGTGCACGGCCAGGCGGTCGAGCCGGACGGCCGCGGGGAGGGTCGCCGAGTTGTTCACGACGATCAGGTCACCGGGGTCGAGCAGTCCCGGCAGGTCGACGAAGTGGTGGTGCGAGGGGGCGAGGTCGCCGCGCGAGACCATCAGGCGTACCGCGTCCCTGGACATCCCCCGCGCCTCGGGCGGCTCGCTCGCCGACAGGCCCGGCGGCAGCGCGAATTCGAGCGCGACGGTCATTGCAGGCTCACTTTGCCGCTGGCCGGACGGGACCGCACCAGGTCGTGCAGCGCCGCGGCCACCTTGGCGGGGTCGGTGGCACCCGCGGCCTCGTCGGCGCCCACGGCGTCGGCGAGCATGCGGGTGTTCATCTCGCCGGGGTCGGCCCACCAGACCCGGACCGCGGGCTCCTCGGCCGACAGCACGTTGGAGAGCTGCTCCAGGGCCGCCTTGGTGGCGCCGTAGCCGCCCCAGCCCTCGTACGCGCCCGTGGCGGCGTCCGAGGTGATGTTCACGACGGCCCCGCCCGCCGCGCGCAGGGCGGGCAGCGTGGCCTGGATCAGCGCCAGCGGGGCGGTGACGTTGGTCTCCAGCAGCACCCTGAACGCCTCCAGGGGGTAGCCCGCCAGCGGCGGCAGCGGCGTCACGCCGAGGTCGCTGGCGTTGTTGACCAGCAGGTCCAGCTCGGGCGCCGCCCGGGCCAGCCGCTCGACGTGCGCGGGCTCCGTCACGTCGCCGGGGATCGCGACGGCGCCCAGTTCGGCCGCGGCCCGCTCCAGGTCGTCCGCGCCGCGGGCGGTGAGCACGAGGTTCCAGCCGGCGCCCGCCAGAGACCTCGCCAGGGCGAGTCCGAGACCGCGGGAAGCGCCGGTGATGAGTGCGGTGTTCGTCATGGTGCCGACGTTAGGAACGCCGCGGGCTGCGCACATCGGGCCGAAGTCCCGCCGCCGCCTGGGCACATCGTCCTAGGACCATAAGCTGGGTCCCGTGACCTCCGACCGAGACGAGATCCTGCAGGCGGTGAGCTCCGCGGTGCTCGCGGTCACCCGCCATCTGTCGGTCCGCGAGGTGCTGCAGGTCATCGTACGCTCGGCGCAACGGCTGCTCGACGCCCGCTACGCCGCGCTCGGCGTGCCCGACGACGAGGGGTCGTTCGGCGAGTTCGTCGCCGAGGGCATCACCGACAAGCAGTGGGACGCGATCGGGCCGCTGCCCAGACAGCATGGCATGCTCGGCGCGATGCTCCGCGAGGGGAGCCCCGTCAGGCTGCCCGACCTGCGCAAGGACCCGAGGTTCGAGTGGTGGCCGAAGGCCCACCCGGTGATGAAGGACTTCCTCGGCGTCCCGATCCGCGACGGCGACCAGGTGCTCGGCATCATCTTCCTGGCCAACAAGCGCACGCCGGGCGGCTTCACGCAGGCCGACCAGGAGCTGCTGACGCTGTTCGCCGCGCACGCGGCCATCGCGCTGACCAACGCCAGGCTCTACGAGCGAGGCCGCGAGCTGGCCATGCTGGAGGAGCGCAACCGGGTGGCCCGCGAGCTGCACGACGCCGTGACGCAGAAGCTGTTCTCGCTCAGGCTCACCGCGCAGGCCGCCTCCGCCATGCTCGACCGGGCGCCCGAGCAGGCCGCCGCCGAGCTCGAACGCGTCCAGCGCCTGGCCGGGGAGGCCCTGTCCGAGCTGCGGGCGGTGATCGTCGAGCTGCGGCCTGCCGAGCTCGACCGGCACGGCCTGGCCGAGACGCTGCGCAAGCACGTGCGCCTGCTGGACCGGCTCCACCCGTCCCTGGTCACGTTCGAGTGCGTGGAGCTGCCGCCGGTCGACCCGGCGGTCGAGGTGGCGGTGCTCAGAGTGGCCCAGGAGGCGCTGCACAACGCGCTCAGGCACGCGGAGGCCGCGAGCGTCTCCGTGCGCCTGGCGTACGCGGACGGCAGGCTGGTGTTGATCGTGCGCGACGACGGCAACGGTTTCGAACAGGCGGAGTCGCGCGGCCTGGGCCTGGTGTCGATGCGCGACAGGGCGGAGTCCGTGGGCGGGGCCATGACCGTCGAGTCGGCCCACGGCAGGGGGACCACGGTACGTGTGGAGGTGGGCGTTTGATCCGGGTGCTGATCGCCGACGATCATCCGGTGGTGCGGCAGGGGCTGCGTACGTTCCTCGACCTGCAGGACGACATCACGGTCGTCGGTGAGGCGGGCGACGGGGCCCAGGCCGTCGAGCTGGTCGGGGAGCTGTCGCCCGACGTGCTGCTGCTGGACCTGAAGATGCCGGTGCTCGACGGGCTCGGCACGCTCGAACGGCTGGCCGGGTCGGCGACCAGGGTGGTCGTGCTGACGTCGGTGAGCGACCGGTCCGACGTCGGCCCGGCCATGCGGGCGGGCGCGTCGGGGTTCCTCTACAAGGACGTCGATCCGACCGCGCTGGTGCAGGCCGTGCGGTCCGTGCACGGAGGGCAGGTGTTACTGGCGCCCGAGGCCGCCGAGGCGATGCTGTCGTCGCCGGACGGCCCGCCACCGGTGCCGCTGACCGACCGCGAACGCGAGGTGCTCGCGCTCATCGCGGCTGGCCGGTCCAACCGGGAGATCGCCAGGAGCCTGGCCGTCGCGGAGAAGACGGTCAAGACCCACGTCTCCAACGTGCTGATGAAGCTGGGGGTCCAGGACCGCACCCAGGCCGCGCTGTACGCCGTACGGCACGGCCTGGGGTAGTGCTCATGGCCTCCGCTCCGCGGAGGCGGCCTGGGGTGAAGGTCAGGTGTCCTTCTTCTTGTTGCTCTCTTCGTGGCTGGCGGGCGGGTTGTACGTCTTGACCGGTGGGGGCGGCGACCAGCTACGGCCCGGCCGGCGCGGCGGGGAGACGATCTTGGTGTTGACCTTCTTGAGCCAGTAGTAGCCCTTGATGCCGAGGCGCTTGAGCTCTTCCTCGTCGATGTTCTCCATGCCCTGGTCGACGTCGAACGACATCACGCCGAGCCGCGCCGTGGCCGTGCCCTTGGTGCCCTTCTTCAGCGTCACCTGGAAGTTGAGCCAGTCGGTCTTGCCCTTCTCGAGCCGCAGCGGGCCCCAGCACCAGAACCAGCGGCCTTCCCAGGTGCACTTGGTGCCCTTGGCGGCGCCCCAGCGCAGGGTGGGCACGACGCCCTTGGGCACCTGGCCGCCGATCCAGTAGTAGTCGGCGTAGTAGGGGCCCAGGTTCTTGGCGCGGACGTAATATGTGATCTTGCCGCCGCGCTTGGTGCGGCCGCTGGACTTGACGGAGATCTTGAAGCTGGAGTACGGCTTCACCCGGGCGACCGCCGCGGTGGTGGGGGCGGCAGCGGCGGCGGCACTCGCCGGGGCGGGTACGGCCAGCGGCGCGGCGGCCAGACCGCCGGCTAAGAACAGGCTGAAGCTTCTGCGCATATGACGGCTCCCCGTACGGTGCTGGAAATCCCCGATCATCTCCACGATTATTGCGTAGGGCAAATTTTTCGCAAAGAGCGATGATCTTTCGTGACCTGGGGTGGTTTGTGGGTTTTTGCCCGCGCCTATCCCACTTGTGAACGGGGGTCTAGCACAACGGGGAGGGCCAGGTGCCGGAAACGCACCCCTTACAGCCGACCGATCCGCGAACACTGGGCGAATACCGGCTGCTCGGCCGCCTGGGCAAGGGGGCGCAGGGGATCGTTTTCGAGGGTGAGTCGCCCGACGGGCGGCGCGTGGCGATCAAGCTGTTGAACACCCGGCTGGACAAGCCCGGACTGGACTCCGAACGCTTTCTGCGCGAGGTGGCGGCCGCGCGGCGGGTGGCCCAGTTCTGCACCGCGCAGGTGCTGGGGGCCCACATGGACGGCGAGCACCCGTACATCGTCAGCGAGCTGGTGGACGGGGTCTCCCTGCAGACGGTGGTGCAGCGGGACGGGCCTCGTACGGGCGGCGCGCTCTACCGCCTGGCCGTCGGAACGGTCACCGCGCTGGCCGCCATCCACCGCGCCGGGATCGTGCACCGCGACTTCAAGCCCAGCAACGTGCTGCTCGGCCACGACGGGCCGCGGGTGATCGACTTCGGCATCGCGCGGGCGCTGGACTCGGCCATGACGATCAGCAGCGGGGTCGTGGGGACGCCCGCGTACATGTCGCCCGAGCAGATCTCGGCCGAGCGGGTGGGGCCGGCCAGCGACATGTTCAGCTGGGCCCTGACCATGGTGTTCGCGGCCACGGGACGGCCCGCGTTCGGCCAGGACAGCCTGCCCGCGGTCGTCTACCGGGTGATGCACGAGGAGCCCGACCTCTCGGCGCTGCCCGAGACCCTGCGGCCGGTCGTGCGGTCGTGCCTGCGCAAGCGGGCCGACGAGCGGCCCGTGGCGGCCGACGTGCTGTTCGCGCTGTTGGCGAATGAGGGTGAGTCGCCGCGGCCCGAGGACGCGCTCAACACGGGCTCGCAACTCGCGGCCGAGCAGACTCCGCCGGATCCGCCCTCGCCCGCCGCCGGCTGGGCAAGCCCCCACGGGCCCGCGCCCGAGGCTCCGCCGGGTGGCAGCGGGTGGGCGAATCCCGGTGGCCCTCCGTCGTCCGCCCCTTCTGGCGGGTACGGGTGGGCGAACCCGTCGGGGGAGGCATATCCGCCGTCCCAGGGCCCAGCGGCCGGGCCACCTGCGGCGCCGTACGTGCCGCCGCAACAGGGCGGCGGGCCGAGACAGGGTGGCGCGTGGGGGCAGGGTGGCGCGCCTGGGCAAGGTGGCGTACCCGGGCAGGGTGGCGTGCCGGGGCAGGGTGGCGTGCCGGGGCAGGGTGCGACGCCCGGCTACGGAGGTGGGCCGCAGCCTGGAGGCGGGCCACAGCGCGGTGGCGCAGTGCAGCACGGTGGCGGGCCGCATGGTGTGCCTTATGTGCCTCGGCAGCAGCCTCCGTCGGGTCCGTCACAGGTGCCGCCGCCCTATCCGATGAGCCCCACGCCCCACCCGGCCGCGCCCCGTCCACCGGCGCCCGGCCCGGTGGCGCCTGGTCCGATGGCGCCGGGGTCGGAGGCGGTTGCGGGTGGTGAGGGGCCGCCCGGGCGTGCGCCGACGGTGCCGGGCCAGGGCCAAGGGAGCCAGGGGCAAGGGCCGGGGCAGGCGTCCCCGTCCCGGAAGGCGTTGGCGCGGGAGGGCGGCGGGCGGGGGGACAATGACGCGTTCTTCAAGCATGCGCCGGCAGAGGAACGGCCCGACGAGACCAACGCCAGGCGCAGGCGGGCCGCCATGGTCTCCGGCGCGCTCGTCGTGGCGCTGGCCCTGGCCGGGAGCGTGCTGTACTTCGGGCCGAAGATGTTCGGCACCGGCGCGCCGACCGGCGGGAACGCGGCCCAGGCGACCACCTCCGTGAGCGCGGGCCCGGCTCGGACGCAGGCCCAGCAGCAGACCGAGACCCCGACGCCGACACCGACCCAGGTCACCCCGACCCCGACGGTCACCCCCACGCAGAAGGTCGTCCCCGTTCTCGGCAAGCAGGACGGGAAGTCGTTCAAGGGCCACACCAAGGGCGTCCAGACGATCTCCGCGATCTCCGCGGGCGGCAAGGCGTGGCTGGTCACCGGCGGGCAGGACGGCCGGGTGCGGCTGTGGGACCTGGCCGGGCACAAGTCGCTGGCCACGATGAAGGGCCACAGCGAGGAGGTGTACGCCGTAGCCTGCGTGATGGTCGGCAAGACCCCCATGGCCGTCTCCGGCGGGTACGACGGCAGCGTGCGCCTGTGGAACCTCAAGACCCACAAGGGCAAGGTGCTCGGCTGGCACGGCGACGCCGTCTACGCGGTCGCCGTCACCAAGGTGAAGGGCAAGTACGTCGCGGTCACCGGCGACGCCGACGGCTATCTGAGGTTCTGGGACCTGAAGAAGCGCAAGTCCACCGGCAAGATCATCAGAGCCCACCGCAAGCCGGTCAACTGGCTCAGTGCCACCCACATAGGCGACCGGGCCGTCGCCATCTCGGCCAGCGAGGACGAGACGGTGCGCATGTGGGACATGGCCCGGCGCAAGGCGTACGGGAAGGCGTACAAGGGCCATTCCAGGGGCGTGTACTCGGTCGCGGTCGGCAAGGTGAGCGGGAAGACGGTCGTGGCATCTGGCGGTAAAGACGGAAAAATCAGGCTCTGGGATGCGAAGAGCCGCAAGACCGTCGCCACCCTCTCCGGCCACAAGAAGATCGTTTACTCGCTCTCCTTCGGCACCCTCGACGGCCGCACGGTGCTGCTGTCCGGCGGCACCGACGGCACGATCAGGCTCTGGGACCCCGAGACCCGCAAGACGCTCGGCAAACCGGTCAAGGCCCACAAGAAGGGCGTGTACGCCGTGGGCATCGTCCCACTCGACGGGGACGCGGTCATCATGTCCGCGGGCAAGGACAAGGTGGTCAGGCTGTGGAAGATCGCGAGCGGCTCTTAGCGGGCCGGCTACGTGCTCCTGATCGGTTCGAAGATCGCGTGATGGGCGGCCACGAGCGCACGGCGTACCGCCCGGTCCAGGTCGCGCAGGGCAGTGGCGCGGGCGGCGACCTGCCCCGACGTGAGCCCGCGCTCGTCGGCCAGCCGCACCACGGCGGCCAGCCGCGTGGCGAGGGTGGAGACGCGGTGGGCCCGCGCGGGGTAGCCGGGCGCCAGCTCGCCGCCCCGGTGCCCGACGGACGAGGGGCGGGACTGCAGGGGGCCTTCGACGGCGGACAGGGTGTCGGTGGCCGAGCGCATGGCCTCCGACAGCTCGCGTTCGGCCTCCGACAGCGACGGCAGATCGTGGCGTACGGGCCCGGAGTCGTGGATCTCCAGGCGTACCCCGACATACGACGACCCGCGCAGGTCGGGTACCGGTACGAGGCCGAGGTTGCGGCCGTCGAGCACCGCGATGGCGGCCTCGCCGGCGTCCACCGCGGCCGAGTTGAACGGCGCGGGTCCCGACAGCCCCAGCGGATCGCCGGGCGCGGGCAGCGCGAGGCGGAACTCGCGCAGGCCGTCGGAGCGCAGGTTTGCGAGGTATTTACGCAACGGGACGTCGTCGGCCACGGTGGGACCGCCGGCGGCTTCCACGTGGTCAGCCGCCTCGTCGAGACCGACGTGACCGGCGAGCCACGCGTTGCCCCAGGCGACCAGGGAGGGACAGACAGGCGATTCAGGGCGCACCGATCCACGATATGCGCTCGCCCTGCAATAGGTTTGTCCCGAGCGTGACTCCTAAGGAGGTATCGGGGATGGGTGGTCAGGTGCTGCGGCTCCAGGACGTCGCCGTCAGGCGGGACGGAGCGGCCCTGCTGCGCGGCATCGACTGGACGGTCAACGCCGACGAGCGTTGGGTCGTCGTCGGCCCCAACGGCGCGGGCAAGACCACGTTGCTGCAGGTCGCGGCCACGTTGCTCTACCCGAGCGAGGGCCTGGTCGAGGTGCTCGGGGAGCGGCTGGGACAGGCGGACGTCTTCGATCTGCGCCCGCGGATCGGGCTGGCGAGCTCCGCGCTGGCCGAGCGCATCCCGCCGGAGGAGAAGGTCATCGACCTCGTGCTGACCGCCTCGTACGGGATCATGGGCCGCTGGACGGAGGAGTACGACTCCAACGACGTGACCAGGGCGGTCGAGCTGATCGACATGATGGGCGCGGCCCATCTGATCAGGCGGCGGTTCGGCACGCTGTCGGAGGGGGAGCGCAAGCGGGTGCAGATCGCGCGCGCCCTCATGCCCGACCCCGAGATGCTGCTGCTCGACGAGCCCGCGGCCGGGCTCGACCTGGGCGGGCGCGAGGACCTGGTGCGCCGGCTGTCGGTGCTGGCGGGCGACTACCGTGCGCCGACGCTCATGCTGGTGACGCACCACGTGGAAGAGGTGCCGATCGGGTTCACGCACGGGCTGCTGCTGAGGCACGGCTCGGTGGTGGCGCAGGGGCCGCTGGAGCACGTGATGACGCCCGAAAACCTGTCGCAGACGTTCGGGGTGCCGCTCTCGCTGGAGCGCAGCGCCGAGGGCCGCTGGTACGCGCGCGCCCACTAATCCCCCTATTTATCCACATAAAAGCCGCCGAAAGCTAAAAGGAAATAGGATCAACGGAGTCGGTCCCCTCGACTTCGGAGCGTCGCCATGTCCGTCGAGCAGCTCATCGTCGCCCTTGTCGTGGTCGCGGCGGTGGGTTTCGGGGTGGCCCGAACGGTCCGCATCATCCCCCAGGCCACGGCCGCCATCATCGAACGCCTCGGGCGCTACCACCGGACGCTGACCCCGGGGCTCAACCTCGTGGTGCCGTTCATCGACCGCATCAAGGACATGATCGACCTGCGGGAGCAGGTGGTCTCCTTCCCGCCGCAGCCGGTGATCACCTCCGACAACCTGGTCGTGTCCATCGACACCGTCATCTACTTCCAGGTCACCAATCCGAAGGCGGCCACGTACGAGATCGCGAACTTCCTGATCGGCGTCGAGCAGCTCACGGTCACGACGCTGCGCAACGTGGTCGGCGGCATGGACCTGGAACGCACGCTGACCTCGCGCGAGGACATCAACACCGCGCTGCGCGGCGTGCTCGACGAGGCGACGGGCAAGTGGGGCATCCGGGTCAACAGGGTCGAACTCAAGGCCATCGACCCGCCCTCCTCCATCCAGGACTCGATGGAGAAGCAGATGCGCGCCGACCGCGACAAGCGCGCCGCCGTGCTGACCGCCGAGGGCCAGCGCCAGGCGGCGATCCTCCAGGCGGAGGGCGAGAAGCAGGCGGCCGTGCTGCGGGCGCGCGGCGAGGCGGAGGCGGCCGTGCTGCGCGCGCAGGCGGAGGCCGAGGCCCAGGCCATGCGGGCCAAGGGCCAGGCGGACGCGATCGGCATGGTGTTCAAGGCCATCCACGAGGGGCAGCCCGACCAGCACCTGCTCGCCTACCAGTACCTGCAGACCCTGCCTGAGATCGCCAAGGGCGACGCCAATAAGATCTGGATCGTCCCATCAGAAATGGGCAAAGTTCTGGAGAATCTGGGCGGCCTCTTCACACCCCCTAAGAGCCCGGACGCGTAAGGAGGGCTTGTGACGGGGTGGGAACTGGCCGCGGTCTGCGTGGCCGGGATGGTGGCCGGTGCGATCAACGCGGTCGTCGGGTCCGGCTCCCTGATCACGTTCCCCACTCTGCTGGCGATCGGCGTCGATCCCGTCACCGCCAACGTCTCCAACACCATCGGGCTCGTGCCGGGCTCGTTCACGGCCGCGTACGGCTACCGCCCCGAGCTCCGGGGCCAGCGCGAACGCCTCCTGCGCCTGGGCCTGGCCTCGGCCCTCGGAGCGCTGGCCGGCGGGATCCTGCTGCTGTTCCTGGATCCGTCGGTGTTCCAGGTTGTCGTCATCGCGCTGATCGCGCTGGCCTGCGTGCTGGTCCTGGTGCAGCCCAGGCTCAACCGGTGGCTGGCCGACCGGCGCCGGCACGCGCACCCGCACGGAGGGCTGGAGCTGTGGTTCGGCGTGCTGGCCGCCGGGATCTACGGCGGGTACTTCGGCGCCGCCCAGGGTGTGCTGCTGATCGGGCTGCTCGGCAGCTTCCTCGACGACGACCTCCAGCGGGTGAACGCGGCCAAGAACGTCCTCGCGCTGATCGTCAACGCCGTGGCCGCCGCGCTGTTCATCGTGGTCGCGCACGTGAACTGGCTCGCCGTGGCGGGGGTGGCCATGGGCGCGGTGGCGGGCGGCTTCCTGGGCGCCAGGGTGGGGCGGCGCATCCCGGCGCCCGTGCTCCGGGGGATCATCGTCTGTGTCGGCATTGCGGCGATTTTCGTACTGGTGTACGGATAGAGTGCCGCGTTTGCGGGTATGAATCCGTACATGAAGGGCGACTGGGTAGAGATCGTCATCGATGCCGGAGGCACACCGCGTACGTACGAGATCAGGGCCACTCGCGCCGGGCGGCGGGTCGACGTGACCACGAGGCGGGGCCTCGTCGAGGTGAGCGAGGTCACCCGCACCGGCACGCCGGTGCGCACGGCCAGGTTCATGTCCAGCCGCATCCTGGCCCTCGTGGAGCACCCCGTGGACGAGGTCAGCTGAAGTCCGCCACGTGGTCCTCCGCCCACTGACCGAACGTCAGAGCGGGCCTCCCGAGCAGCCGCTCCACGGTGTCGGTGGCCTGCTCGGGAGCCGTCACGAAGCTGCCCCACGCCTTCAGCGCGCTCTCGACGAAGGCCGCGTTCCCCCAGGCGGCCAAGAGCTGCTCGCGGGCCTCCTCCGGCGGCTGCTCCTCCCAGCGCACCTCGCGCCCGGTCGCCGCGCCGATCACGCGCACCTGCTCGGCCTGGGTGAGCCGCTCGGGGCCGGTCAGCACGTACGTGGCGCCGTTGTGGCCCGCCGAGGTGAGCACGTGCGTGGCCACGGCCGCGATGTCCCGCTCGTGGATCAGGGGCCTCGAAGCCTGCCCGTACGGCCAGCGCACCACACCCTGCCTGATCTGCCCCGCCCAGCCCAGCGTGTTGGCCGCGAAGCCGCCGGGCCGCAGGAACGTCCACCCGAGCCCCGAGTGCCGGATCAGCCGCTCGATCTCGTGGTAGTGCGTCACCGGCTCGTCCGCCACGTTGGCCGACAGGTAGACCACGCGCCGCGCCTGCTCGGCGATGGCCGTGACCACCTCGGCGGCGCCGTCCGCGGTGAAATGGGGCCACAGCAGGAACACGCTCTCCACGCCTTTCAGCGCGGGCTCCAGCGTCCCGGGCGCGGACAGGTCGCCGCGCACCACCTCCACGTGTTCGGGCAGCCTCGCCCGCGCGGGGTCCCTGACGAGGGCCCGCACCTCCAGCCCCGCTCCCGCGAGCTGGGACACCACATGCCTGCCGACATTGCCGGTCGCGCCGGTCACCAGAATCGTGCTCATGGGGCCGACGGTAAAACCTCAAGCGAACTTCAGGTCAACCCCGGCCGCACCTGGAGCGTGCCGTCACGCCGGATCCGCGTCTCGAACATGGGCGCGGGGGCGGTCGCCGGACCGTGCCGCACCGAGCCGTCGGCCAGCCTGAACGTGCTGCCGTGCCACGGGCAGACCACGCACGCCTCCCCGTTCTCCATGACCAGCCTGCCCTGGTGCAGCGGGCCGGCCAGGTGCGGGCAGCGGTCGGCGAGCACGGTGACGGCCTCGCCCTGGCGCAGCACGAAGAGCTGGATGTAGCCGAGCCGCCGCGCGACGGGCCGGCCCTCCGGCAGGTCCTTGAGCAGGCACAGGTCGTGCCAGCCCAGCGGCACCAGGTGGGAGACCTGCGGGGCGTGGTTGGCCCCGGCCGCCTGCCGGTAGGCCATGTGGCCGCCGAGATAGCCGCCGAGCCCGGCCAGGCCGAGCCCGGCCAGGGTCAGGGTGCGGCCCATCTGCTCGCGCCCGCGTACCCGGGCCAGCAGGGAGCCGGAGAACAGGCCCAGCGCGGCCACGTTCGACAGCATGTGGACGAAGCCCACGCGCTGCTGCTCGCGGTGGAGAGAGGACCAGTCGGTCAGCCCGGCCGCCGCCGTGGGCAGCGCGTTGGCGATGCCCACGGCCAGCAGCACGCGCGAGGCCCGCGGATCGCCGTCGGTCAGGTCCAGCACCGCCGCGGACAGCCAGCAGCCCAGGCTGACCGTGGCCAGCGGCGGGTGCAGCGGTTTGCCCGTGGGGACGCCGTGCAGCAGGTCACGTAGCCGGCCGGGACGGATGCGCTGGCGTACGGTCTTGGCCAGCACTCTGATCGGCGTGTCAAGGGTCTTGGACTTCTCCAGCCGGTCGGCGAGAGCAACCGGCCCGGCCAAACCCCGCAACGGCCGACGTTTCGCTCGCACTTCCTCTTTCACGACAAGTCCCCTACCCCGCCCATGTGGGGATCACTCGGACAGGTGTCCCCTGGCCACGGAGAGTTCGACCAGCTCCAGCGCGTACGCGCCGAGGGACGGCGAACCTTCCTCGATGATCCGTACCTTCTCCCTGACCTGCGCGGCCTTGACCTTGAACAACGGCCACGTGCCGCCCTCGGTGAGGTGGTTGGCCAGGATCGGGGAGAAACGGTCGAGCGCCTTGGCGAACCTGGCCTCCGGCGTCTTCCTGGCCTCGAACTCGTCCCACAGCTCCCGCATCCACTGCCCCTGGTCGGCGGGCAGCAGTCCGAAGATGCGGTCGGCGGCGGCGCGCTCGGCGCCGGCCTGCGCGGCCACCTCCACGGGGTCATAGATGAACGTGTCGCCGGCGTCGATCTCAACCAGGTCGTGTACGAGCAACATGGCCACCACCCGTTGGAGGTCGGTCCCGGGTGGGGCATGCTCGCCGAGGATCATCGCCAACGTGCCCACGTACCAGGAGTGCTCGGCGGTGTTCTCCCGCCGCGAGCCGTCCATCAAATGGTTGCGGCGGATGATCCGCTTCAACTTGTCGATCTCGATGGCGAAGGCGATCTGGGCGTTCAGGCGGTCCTCTTCTGGCGCGATAGTCACGCGCGACACCCTATTGTGCGATGATCACCCCGGTTGGTGAAATCGTGACCGGAACTCCGTTGAACACTGCGTTACCACTCAGTACATCGACGGTGGACTCGTCGGTGAGCGTGTTGACGCTGACCCCCGCGTGCTCGGCCGCCACGCTCTGTGAGCTGCCCGCGTGGCCCCAGCCGTGCGGCAGGCTGACCACCCCCGGCATGATCGTGTCGGTGGGTTCGAGCGGCACCGTGAGCTGCCCCTTCGCGGAGCGGACCACCGCCTCGCCGTCGAGCCCGAGCCTGGTCACGTCGGCCGGGTTGATCTGCAGCGTGCAGGTGTTGCTGCCGCCGACCAGCGGGCCCACGTTGTGCAGCCAGCTGTTGTTGGAGCGCAGGTGGCGCCGCCCGATCAGGACGATTTCCGGCGGGTCCTCGTCCAGCTTGCCGCGCAGCCGTTCCACGTCCTCGACGATCTGCGGCGGCGCCAGCTCGATCAGGCCCGAGGCGGTCTTCAGCACCTCGTCGAGCCGGGGCTCCAGCGGGCCGAGGTCCAGGCCGTGCGGGTTGTCGAGCAGCTTGCGCAGCGACAGGTCGCCCTTGCCGGCCCACTCGCCGTAGGGGCCGAGCTTGAGCATGAGGTCCAGCCGGCGCTCGCCGCCCGTCTCGCCCTCCAGCTCGGCGCGCAGCCCGGCCACGTCCCGTCCCTCGACCCCGGAGCCGGGCGTCTCGGTGGCCTTGCGCAGCGTCTCGCCGATCACGAACTCGTCCAGGTCCCCCTCCAGGCCCGAGGCGATCATGGCCAGCCTGGCCAGGATCTGGGCCTCGGAGGGCTGCCCGTCCAGCGGCAGCAGCGGCGGCGAGTAGCGGGCGTAGTTGCGGACCGCGAACCCGAGCAGCGCGAAGTCGTAGTGGCCCGACTGCAGCATCCGCGGTGGCGGGAGGATGACGTTCGCGTGCCTGGTGGTCTCGTTGAGGTAGGGGTCCACGCTCACCATGAAGTCGAGCCGCCCGAAGGCCGCGTCGAGCCTGGCCCCGTGGGGCGCCGACAGCACGGGGTTGCCCGCCACCGTGATCAGGAACGTGACCTGCCCCTCGCCGGGTGTCTCGATCTCGTCGGCGAGCGTGGCCACCGGCAGCTCGCCGTTGCTCTCCGGCAACCCCCTGACGCGGCTCTTCCACCGGCCCACCGTGTACGGCCTGCGTCGCGCGCCGAACTCGGTCGCGGGCTTGGGGAACATGGCGCCGCCCGGCCGGTCGAGGTTGCCGGTGAGCACGTTGAGCACGTCCACGAGCCACTGGGCCAGCGTGCCGAACTCGGCCGTGCAGGTGCCGATCCTGGCGTAGACGGCGGCCGTACGGGCTCCCGCCAGCTCCCTGGCCAGCCGCACGATCACCTCGGCGGGCACCCCGGTGCGCCCGGAGGCCGCCTCCGGCGGGAAGTGCTTGGCCGCCTCGCGCACCTCGGCCAACCCGTTCACCTGGTGTGACAGCTTGACGAGGTCCTCGGCGAACAGCGTGTGGACGATGCCGAACAGCAGGTAGGCGTCCGTCCCGGGGCGGACGAAGACGTGCTCGTCGGCCAGCGCGGCGGTGCGCGTACGGCGCGGGTCGACCACGACGAGCCGGCCGCCGCGGCCGCGCAGGGCCTTCAGCCGCCCGGGGAAGTCGGGCGCGGTGCACAGCGAGCCGTTGGACTCCAGCGGGTTGGCCCCCAGCATCAGCAGGTAGTCGGTCCTGTCCAGGTCGGGGACCGGGATGGCCAGCGGGTGCCCGAACATGAGCCCGCTCGCGACGTGCTTGGGCATCTGGTCGGCGGTGCTGGCGGAGTAGACGTTGCGGGTGCCGAGCGCCTTGATCAGGGGCGCGCCGTACAGGGCGCCCGCCATGCTGTGGGCGTTCGGGTTGCCGAGGTAGATCGCGGCGGACCGGCGGTCGGCGACCCGGTCGAGGCCCGCCTTGACGGCGGCGAACGCCTCCTCCCAGCCGACCTCGCGCCACAGGTCGCCCTCCCTGATCAGCGGCTTGCTCAGCCGGTCGGGGTCCTCGTCGAGCCGGCCGAGGCTGGCCCCCTTCGGGCAGATGAACCCCTTGCTGAACGGATCGTCCTTGTCACCGCGGACGCTGGTCACGTGCCCGCCCTCGTCGAGGGTGAGCGTCAGGCCGCAGACGGCCTCGCAGAGGGGACAGGTCCGGTGGACGGTCGACGTCATCACGACTCCTGAGTTCGCCAGCTGAACTCATCTTGGCCCGTACCGCGCACATGGGGAAGCCCCGGAGCCCCCGCGGTCTCCGGGGCTTCCCACCCGGGGAAATGTCCCGGATTCCCCCAGGTCCTCAGCCCGCCTTGGCCAGCGCGGCCGGTGCGGCCGGTGCGCGCAGATCAGGCGGCTCCTCGAGGTCGGGTCTCAGCGAGATCCAGGCCCGTCTGCCGTACAGCCGGTCGAGCCCGGGAGAGGTCGCTCCCGGGACCTCGTCGCGCCTGACGATCTCCACGATCACGAACTGCGCCCGGCGCCGGTGCCGGTAGACGTTCGCGCTCCTGGCCCAGCAGGCGGCCGCGATCTCCTCGCTGTACGCCTCGAACTCCTCGGCGGAGATGCCGGCCCTGGTCATGATCAGGGCCTTCTCGCCCGTGGTCGTCGGCGTGATCCAGAGCACCAGCGGGATCCGCCCGGCCCTGGTGTGCATCGTGGTCTCCAGGCAGACCCGGTGCAGGCGGTGCCTGGAGACCACGCACCAGAAGTGCGCGCTCACCCAGTTGCGCCCGCTCCTGGTGGCGGCCGGCACCGAGACGGCGCTCGTCAGCAGGACGAACGGCCACCACCGGCCCTCCTGGGTGGCCCCCAGCAGGGTGAGCGTCAGCAGCGCCAGCGCGGCGAGCAGCATCAGCTCGGTACGGACCCGCCACAGCCTGACCAGCGGCCCGCCGCGCCCGGCGGCGGGAAGGTCCTCGTTGGCGGGGTAGATCTGGTTGCGCGGGTTCCTCGGCACGTCAGGACACCTCCTCCGTCACGCGCTGTGGCACGCTGAGCTGGTCGAACCGTGGGTCGCGGTAGCGACGGGAGCCGAACCCGGTCCTGCTCACGGTCCATCCGACGTGGTAGGCGAACTCGTCGGGCTCCATGCAGATCTCGCGATCGGCCCAAGCCATAAGCTCTCGGATCCGGCACTTGATTCGGGCGAGTCCCTTGGTACCTTGTGAGTACATGAGAAGACCCCTTTCGCGGCATTTTCAGAGGTGGCTTCTTCGCCGGACCGACGGCTGATGACCGGTCTCGCCGCAGGGTGGCAGCCCGAATGCGGCGCGCTGGTGGTCAGCCTCGGCCCGGTTTTTTCCAGGCTCGAATGAGCGGACTCTCGCTGAGTTCTTCAGGCGATTCCGAAGTCCTTCCGGCAAGCGGCCTCCCTGGGGCGGAGTTTCGTATCCGGGGCGGCGACGTTGCCGGCGAGGCGGCCCGGGCGGGGCCGCGCGATCGAAGTCGGAGAGCCCGATGTGTACGGCCGTGTCGTCATACCCGGCCTCCTCACCACTCGAGAACCCTCCTGGAACCGATCGTCCCCCGAGGTGAGCGATGCTGCAATACTTTAAGCAAGGGAAGATTTACATTTCTTCACCTCTTGCCGTGCAACTTGCACCAGAAGTGTCACGCACGGCGTGCAACGGGAGATGTTCCACCCCAGGCCCACCCCTGGCCGTAGTTCGTCTTGCCCCTACGCTCTCCCCATGAAAGCCTTCCGACAAGGACGAGCGGCACTCCACGTGCAACTTGCAGTGTAAGATTGGGCGAACGGCCCCAAAAGCCGGGTCCCAAACGATCCCCACCGGCTACACCTTCATTCCCGAACAAGGAGAGTGGCGGTGCCATCGCAGCAGGGCAGTCCGACTGTACGCAGGCTCCGGCTCGGTCAGGAGCTGCGCCTCCTCCGGGAGCGGAAGAAGCTCACCGGGGCCAGGGCGGCCAGCGAGCTCGGCTGGTCCGCGAGCAAGGTCAGCCGCATCGAGGCCGCCAAGACCATGCCCAGCGCCGACGACATCAAGGTCATGGCGCAGCTTTACCGCGTGGACGAGGAGAAACTTGACGAGCTCTTCGGCCTGTTGCGGGATGCGGAGCAGCGCGGCTGGTGGGAAGATTACGAGGACGCTCTACCCGAGGAGTACACAAGATTCCTCGGGTTAGAGGCTGAGGCGAAATTCCAGCGCAACTGGGAACCCCAGATCGTGCCTGGCACCTTGCAGACCGAGGACTATGCCAGGGAGGTCATCCTGGCGACCCGTGGCATCGCGCGCATCACGCACAGCGGTGTCAGGAGCCGGGTCGAAGCCCGCCTCGACAGGCAGCAGCGGGTGTTGCACCGGGCGGATCCCTGCGAGCTGACGGTGGTTCTCGACGAGTCGGCGCTGACGCGTCGCTTCGGCGAGCCCTCGGTCATGCGCGAGCAGATGGAGCATCTCCTGGAGGTCTCCCTGCTGCCGCACGTCAGCATTCACGTCCTGACCCTGGACTCACTTCATCCGGTTAACACCGGTGCGTTTATTCATCTTAAGTTTGCGGCATTTGATGATGTTGTGTACCTAGAGCAGCTGTATACTGCTCACTTCGTCGATGATCTCGAACGGGTGGCCGGGTACGAAGCGGCTTTCGACCATATTAAGTCGGAGGCCCTGGATGAGGACGAATCACGCGTTCTTATCCAGCGGAAGGCCATGCTGTGGAGACGTTAACGGCGAGACCTCAGGAAGGGGCAACGGAGCCCCTTTACGCATTTGGGGAGAGAATGTACATCCACACTACGGCGGCCGCCTGGCGGAAGAGCAGATTCTGCAACGGCGCATCGGCCTGCGTCGAGGTCGCCCCCCTGGCTGACGGCAACGTTGCGCTCAGGGACAGCAAGGAGCAGGACGGGCCCGTTCTCGTCTTCACTCCTGAGGAGTGGGCCGCCTTCACCGCGGGAGTGCGTGAGGGCGAGTTCGACTTGGCCACGCTCGTACCAGGTGCCTGAAAAACCGTAACCGCCGCAGCATTTTCTTCTCGCGCGGCAGGACGGCTCAGGGATATTTCGCAGATTGAGGTTTCTTTCCGGGAAGTCTTTTCCCGGAGTGCATAAGACGGCCCGCGCCCCCGGTAAAGGGGGGCGCGGGCCGTCTTGCTTGTGGGGGAAATTCCCGGGCCCGGATTATGCGGCCGGTACGCGGCGCCGTACGAGGAAGAGCGAGCTCAGCCCCGCGACCACCGCGAGGCCCGCCATGGCGATGGAGGAGACCAGCGAGGCGGACACCGTGCCGTGGCCCTGGCTCAGCGTGATGAACAGCGTCCCGACCGTGGAGACGCCGATGACCTGCCCGAGCTGCATCACGGTGAGCAGCGCGCCGCTCGCGTCCGCCGCGTAGGCGTCGTCCACCTGCTCGGTCGCCATGTTCGTCACCGCGACCTGCACGCCGAGCCCGGCGCCGACGAGGGCGCTCATGAGCGCGTACGGGAGGCCGCCGCCGGCGGCGAGTCCCAGCCCGAGGTAGGCGGGGGCGGCCACCACGTAGCCGAAGGGCACCAGCGGGCGCTGCAGGCGGAGCGGCAGGCGCGGCCAGAGGAGCCCGACGAGGCCGAAGGCCAGCGCGCACGGCACCAGCATCATGCCGGAGGACAGCGGCGTCAGGTGCAGCTCGCCCTGCAGGTGCAGGGCCGAGGTGAACAGGAACGCGCCCCAGGTCGCCGGGCCGAACAGCAGGATCGCCAGCCCCGGCCGCATGCCGGGCGCGCGCAGCACCCGCGCGTCCACCAGGGGACGCCCGCCGCGGGCCGTCACCCAGCGCTCGATGCGGACGAACGCGAAGAACGTCACCACGCTCAGCGCCATCGAGATCCAGCCCCACGCCGGCCACCCGAGCTCGCGGCCGAGGACCAGCGGCACGACGAGCAGGAGCACGGCCGCGGACAGGGACACCAGGCCCCACGGGTCGAGGCCCGTCCGGCCTCCGCCCTCGTCGGCGGGCAGCACCTTCATCCCGGCCACCATCAGCAGCGCGCCGATCGGCACCAGCACCAGGAACACCACTCGCCAGCCCGCGCCCAGGCCCAGCAGGATCCCGCCGAAAGCCTGGCCGATCACGATGCCACCGCTGATCACCAGCGACCACAGGCCCATCGCCCGGCCTCTGGCCGCGCCGTGGTAGTTGCGCTGGATCAACGTCAGGACCTGCGGCATCATCATCGCCGCCCCGGCGCCCTGCAGCAGGCGGGCGGCCACGAGCCAGCCCGTCGAGGGCGCCAGGCCCGCGCCGAGCGTGGTCACCGTGAACAGCGCCAGCCCGCCCAGGAATGCGTTGCGGTAGCCGAACAGGTCGCCGACCCTGGCTCCGGTGATCAACAGGACGGCATAGACAATGGTGTATCCGGCGACGATCATCTGCAGCCCGGCGCCTGAGGAGTGCAGGTCGGACTCGATGGTCGGGGTGGCCACGTTGACGATGTTGACGTTCAGGATGGCCAGGAACTGCCCCACGAGGATGATCGCAAGGAGCAGGCCGCTGGCCCGGTTCCCTTCCTGCGGTTTGGTGTCCACAGAGGGGGAAATAGCGGCAGTTTGCGTCATGTGTAGCAGTCTGCCGGGGATCCAGTACCAGTAACGAGAGCCCACTTATACTGGTACTGGCGGTAACTGGATAGGATTTGGTGGTTCGCCCCATAGTGGAGACATGAGCGTGGCAGAGGCAAAGCGCATCGACCTGTCGGCGTTCCTGCGTACGCGTCGCGAGCGGATCACCCCCGAGATGGTCGACCTCGCGCCGGGACCGCGCAGGCGGACGCCCGGCCTGCGGCGCGAGGAGGTCGCCCAGCTCGCGGGCGTCGGCGTGACCTGGTACACGTGGCTGGAGCAGGGCCGCCCGATCAACGCCAGCGCCCAGGTGCTGGACGCGATCGCCCGTACGCTCAGGCTCGACGCCGCCGAGCGCCAGCACCTCTACCGGCTGGCGGGCCAGGCGCTGAGCCCGGCCGACACCGACTCGGGCCAGGTGACGCCCGAGATGCGGCAGATCCTCGACCGGCTCGGCGACATGCCCGCCGCCGTGACCAACAGCCGGTGCGACGCCCTGGCCTGGAACGCCGCCTACGCCGCCGTGTTCCCCGAGCTGGTCAGCGCGCCGGAGGGCGAGCGGAACTCGCTCTGGTACACCTGCCTCACCCCCGCCCCCACGACCCTGCTGCTCAACCGCGACCAGGAGCTCGCGCGGGCCGTGGCGGTGTTCAGGGGCGCCTACAGCCGCCACGTGGACGACCCGTGCTGGCAGGACTTCATCCGCCGGCTCAGCTCGGAGAGCGCCGAGTTCGCCCGGTTGTGGGCCAGGCAGGACGTGGCCGAGCCGGGGCCGAGGGTGAAGCGGTTCAAGCACGTGGAGCTGGGGGAGCTGCGCTTCAGCACGACCAGCCTCACGGCCGTGGCCGAGATCCGGCTGGTCGTGTACACGCCGATGGACGACGCGACCCGGGAGGCGATGCGCAGGTTGCTGGAGAAGGGGGAGCCTGCGCGGTAATCCGCCCTGCATGGCATGCTCAATCCCTAAACGACCGGATTCGAGCGGAAGTGGCGGCAGATGAGATTCCCCCGTGCCCTCCCGTTGTTCGCCGTCGCCGCGTCCTTGGTGGCCTGCTCATCGGCCCCCGAGAAAGAGCCGCAGAGCAAGCAGGTGGACCAGCAGGTGGCCGAGTCGCCGACGGCGAAGCCCAAGCCGAAACGGCGGCCGTACACGATCTCCTTCGGCGGGGACGTGCACTTCGAGGGGATGCTGCGGGGACGGCTGGCCGGCCCCGGCACGGCGCTCGGGCCGATCGCGAGCGTGCTGCGCAAGTCCGACTTATCCATGGTGAACCTGGAGACGGCGATCACCACGGGCGGGACGCCGGCGCCGGGGAAGCAGTTCACCTTCCGGGCGCCGCCGACCGCCTTCACCGCGTTGAAGGCCGCCGGGGTCGACGTCGTGTCCATGGCCAACAACCACGGCATGGACTACATGGAGACCGGCCTGGCGGACACGCTGGCGGCGATCAGGACCAGCAAGTTCCCCGTGGTGGGGATCGGGAAGGACGCGGCGCAGGCGTACAGGCCGTTCCGCAAGACCGTGAACGGCAACCGGGTGGCCATCATCGGGGCCACGCAGGTGCTGGACGCGGAGTTCATCCAGTCGTGGACGGCCACCGCCGACAAGGGCGGGCTGGCCTCGGCCAAGGACGAGGCCAGCCTGTTGAGGGCGGTGCGGCAGGCGCGGAAGAACTCCGACACCGTGATCGTCCACCTGCACTGGGGCACCGAGATGCAGAAGTGCCCGAACCCGGCGCAGCTCTCGCTGGCCCCCAAACTGGTCGAGGCGGGCGCCGACGTGGTGGTCGGCGGGCACGCGCACATCCTGCTCGGATCCGGGTATCTGGACAACGCGTACGTCAACTACGGCATGGGCAACTTCGTCTTCTACAACTCCACCCCCGGCACCACGGGCCGGACCGGCGTCCTGACGCTGACCATCAACGGGCGGAAGGTGCTCAAGGACAGCTGGACCCCGGCCACCATCCAAGGGGGTGTGCCCGTCCCGATGACGGGGCCCGCCCGGACCCAGGCGGTCGCGGACTGGAAGGCGCTGCGCTCCTGCGCCGGGCTGGCCGCGCGTCCATGAACGATCTATGCTACTGGACGATTCGTCCAATAGGAGGTCGCGATGCGATGGGTCGAGTCCGGTGACGTGCGGCTGGCGGTCTTCGAGGAAGGCGACCCGGCGAACCCGACGGTGCTGCTGCTCCACGGCTACCCCGACACGCACCGCGTCTGGGACGAGGTGGCCGCACTCCTGCGCGACCGCTACCACGTCGTCCGGTACGACGTGCGCGGGGCGGGGGAGTCCACGGCGCCACGGGACAGCCGGGACTATGACTTCGACCACCTGATCGCCGACCTCGACGCCGTGATCAACGCCGTGATCGACGCTGGGGGCGCGTCCAAGGTGCATCTCGTGGGGCATGACTGGGGGTCGCTCCAAGGCTGGGAGGCCCTCGGGAGGGACGGACTCCGGGAACGGATCGCGTCATTCACGAGCCTGGGCGGGCCCGGGCTGCGGCAGGCCGCTCATTTCCTGCGGCATGGGAAGCGGCGGGACGTCGCGGCGCAGCGCATCAAGTCCTGGTATATCGGGGCATTTCAGGTTCCGGTGGTGCCGGAGCTGGCGTGGGGCTCGGTCATGCCGGGGATCATCTCCCGTACGCTGCGGCGCGAGGGCATCGCGCCGCGGCCCGGACATCCGGCGCCGACGCTGGCCGAGGACGGGCGCAACGGGCTCTGGATGTACCGGCGGAACATGGGCGCGGACGGCGATCCGGGCGTCGGCGACGTGCCCGTGCAGATCATCGAGGCCACGCGGGACGCCTTCGTGACCCCGGCGCTGCTGGCCTCGATCGGGCAGTGGGTGCCCAGGCTCCGGCACCGGAAGGTGGCGGCCGGGCACTGGGCGCACCGGAGCCGTCCCGAGGCGGTGGCCCGGATGATCGCCGAGTTCGCCGACGGCGCCCACGCCGTGCGGGGGTCGCGGCGGGCCTTCGACGGGCGGCTGGTGGTGGTCACCGGGGCGGGGTCCGGGATCGGGCTGGCGACGGCGCGGGCGTTCGCGGCCCACGGCGCCGAGGTGGTGTGCGCGGACATCGACGCCGACGCGGCGGCGCGGGCCGCCGACGCCATCGCCGAGGACCTCGGGGGTACGGGGCACGCCGTGCAGGTCGATGTATCGAATATCGATCAAATGGAAGATTTTTCGCGAAATATCATCGCTCAATATGGGGTGCCGGACATTGTGGTGAACAATGCCGGGATCGCCGTCGCCGGGTCTTTTCTTGATCATACGGTGGACGACTGGCGCAGGACCGTCGACGTCAATCTGTGGGGCGTCATCCACGGATGCCGGCTCTTCGGCGCCGCCATGGTCGAACGCGGCGAAGGCGGCCACATCGTCAACGTCGCCTCTCTGGCCGCGTTCGCGCCGTCCCGGCTGCTGCCCGCGTACTCGACCTCCAAGGCGGCCGTGAAGATGCTCAGCGACTGCCTCAGGGCCGAGCTGGCCGGGCACGGGATCGGGGTGAGCGCCGTCTGCCCGGGGTTCGTCTCGACGCCGATCGCGCGCAACGCCACGTACGTGGGCGCTGACCTGCGCGAAGACGCCGTACGGGGCCTGGCGCGGCGCGGCTATCCCGCCGAGCGGGTGGCCGCCCACATTCTGCGGGCCGTACACCGGAATCAGGCCGTTGTGCCGGTCAACCCGGAGGGGAAAATCGGGTATGCCCTTTCCCGGATTTCGCCGGGAACGATGCGCGCGCTCGCACGTCGGAGCGGAACCATAAGAAATCCAGGAATTGGCAGGTAACGATCGCCCATCCGGGAGAAGATGACTGCGTGTCCTCGCCGCAACTCGATGATGATTGCGCCCAGCCCAGAGCCCTCAGGCGCCAGCCGGCCCAGCGCCGCAGCGCACGCCGCGTGGAGCGGATGCTCGACGCGTGCGCGGAGCTACTCGACGAGACCGGATACGAGGCCCTGTCCACCACTCGCATCGCCGAGCGGGCAGGGGTCGCGATCGGGTCGATCTACCAGTTCTTCCCCGACAAACGGGCCGTCACGCAGGAGCTCACCCGGCGCAACGTCGAGGAGTTCGTGCGCAGGGTCGACCGCAGGTTCCTCACGGAGGAATATCGCGGCTGGTGGGAGGCCATCGACGCGATCATCGACGAGTACGTCGACATGCACAGGACGGTCCCCGGCTTCAAGAGCCTCCACTTCGGCGACGCCGTCGACCTCAACCTGCTCGACTCCGACTCCGACAACAACACCGTGATCGCGGGGCGGTTGCGGGGGTTGCTGCTCAAGGAGTTCGGGCTGGCCGACAGCCCGGAGCTCGACCTGGCCGTGCTGGTGGCGGTCGAGGCCGGCGACGCCGTGCTCAAGCTGGCCTTCCGCCGCGACCCCAAGGGCTCACCGGAGATCATCGACGCGGCCAAACAGCTGATCCGGGGCTTCCTGTCGCGCCAGCTGCGGTCCTGGCCGGTCCGCTAGTCCGGCCTGAAGTCCGCCACTTCCTTGATCAGGCCTGCCAGCCAGGCAGGCACCCGCCTCCCGTGCTCGCCGAGGGCGATCGCGGGCACCTGCTGGAACCGCGGGGTGGCCGGCGTCCGCAGGCATGGTGACGACATCGAGGCGGGACGGGCTTCCCTTGCCTCGCGGACATGCAGCCTTGCCTCCAGGGCATGCAAGTTGCGCTCCGCGGATTCGATGGCCTCCAATCGGGCCGACAAATAACCCGCCACACCGGGGACGAGGGCCGCCAACACGACGACACAGGCCAGTGTGAAGGTCATCTGCTTGGACACGCCCATCACAGCCCCCTTGCTCGCGTAGCAGCAAAGCGACCCGTATATGCCCTGCCACCTGGTCGGACACGCTCAGGGTCAGCACTATTGGACGCGGCGTTACCGAATTTGTGACTGACCGGCGATGCGCATTGACCGGGCAAAGCGCCGACTGGCTCGGTAGTCTCGCGGTGTGGCGTATGTGACCCGTGAGCACCTTGATCGTCTGCTTGAGCAGGCCCTATTGGCCGACGACCACAGTTCCTTGGCCAGTCGGCTGTACGACGTAGCGCTCGGCTATTCGTCGGGCGACGTCTCCAGGGCGTCCATCCTGGTCCTCGCTGCCGAAGAATGGCGGGCGGCAGGCCAGCCGGCGCGCGCTATGGAGTGTTTCCAGCGCGCGGTCGAGGACGGCGGCGAGGCGGGTTTCGACCCGCGCGCCGGCATCGCCGACACGCTCTTCGAGCTCGACCGGCCCGATGAGGCTAGGGAGGTCATCGAGACCATACGCGCGGAGGGCGGCGTCTCCACGGCGACCGCTCATACGATCGCCGAGACGCTGGTCGCCTACGGGGACCTCCAGGGAGGGCTCGAATGGGCCACCCAGGCGGTCCTGGGATGCGACGAGAACGATCCGGAGCAGGGGGCGCTCCTGCGCACCCGCTACCGCATCCGGGTCGACCTCGGGCTCCCTGAGGACGAGCTGGACGCCCTCGCCCGCTGACGACCCCACCACCCGGCCCGCCTCGGCTCCCAGGACGGCTCAGGGCCTCCTGGGGCGCCTTCGGGCGGGTCGGTGGTGTGGGCCCGCTTCGGGGCGGCCCTGCTGTGACGCCTGCGGGTGGATCAGCTGTGGGTGGTTCAGCGCAGCCCCAGCTCCCGCGCCAGCCCCGTGAACCCGTCCACCGCGGGCTGGCCGCCCGGCAGCATCGAGGTGTCCTCGACGCTCTGCACCGCCTTGGGCAGCAGGATGTCGACCACCTGGGACCCGACCTCCGCGACCGGCTCCTTCAGGTCCAGCGGCGACTCGACGGCGGAGCCCGCGATGCGGTTCTGGTACGGAGCGGCGTTCCCGAGCGGCATCTCGGCGGGCAGCTTGGCCACCAGCGGCGTCTGCGGCAGCACGGGGAGGGCGGGCAGCGCGGGCACCTCGGCCACGGTCGCCAGATCCTTCATCGAGGTCGAACCCGGCACCATGGGCAACAGCGCGGGCGAGGCCGAGAACAGCGAGGGCATGCCCCAGTTCGCGGCCAGCCCGCCCAGGTCGGCGATGCCGAGCGCCTCCCGCCCGGTGGCCAGCCCCGTCAGGCCGAGCTGCCTGGCCATCTCCCCGGCCGCCATGGCGAGCTTGTTGCTCTCGGTGGTGACCAGCTTGCCGCCGCGGGCGCCGGCTTCGTCCAGGCGCACCGGGGCGCGCTCCTCACAGTACGTGGCGATCGACTTGGGCGACAGCAGGGCGGGCTCCCCGCCCTTGCACATGTCGGCCGTCGAGGGGGTCGCGGCCAGCCAGGTGATGCCCGCGGTCAGAGTGGCCACCGCGATGATGCTCCGGATCTTCTGAGATGACACGTCACGTCCCTGATCGTTTTCGGTGATCCGACGAACGCTGAACGTAGTCACACATTCGGCCGCGGGCGTGCGGCTTGTCCGAAGAGTGGACCGGACCTTACCAAAGACGTGGCCGGATGACCCGGACATGACACGCCGACCAGGGCCACCACGTGCCGAAACCACGCGCGGAGAAGGACGACACGCCGGAGCCCGGAGACCCCGCCAGGGTCCCCGGGCTCCGGGAGAACGCCGTCAGGCGCGCTGGATCAGGAGTTCGTCGTCCCCGAGGTCGACCTTGACCTTGTCGCCGTCCACGACCTCGCCCGACAGCACGGCCTTGGCCAGCTTGTCGCCGATGGCGGACTGGACCAGGCGGCGCAGCGGACGGGCGCCGTACAGCGGGTCGTAGCCCGTCAGCGCCAGCCACTCGCGGGCGGCGGGCGTGACCTCCAGCGCCAGCCGGCGGTCGGCCAGGCGCCGTGCCAGCCGCTCGACCTGCAGGTCGACGATCTGCGCCAGCTCCTCCGTGCCCAGCGCGTCGAAGAGGATCACGTCGTCGAGCCGGTTGAGGAACTCCGGCTTGAACGCGTTGCGCACCGCGCCCATGACGGCCTCGCGCTTGGCTCCGTTCTCCAGCTTGGGATCGATGAGGAACTGCGACCCGATGTTGGAGGTGAGGATCAGGATCGTGTTGCGGAAGTCGACCGTGCGGCCCTGCCCGTCGGTCAGCCGCCCGTCGTCGAGCACCTGGAGGAGGATGTCGAAGACCTCGGGATGGGCCTTCTCGACCTCGTCCAGCAGCACGACCGTGTACGGGCGCCGCCGGACGGCCTCGGTGAGCTGGCCGCCCTCCTCGTAACCGATGTAGCCGGGAGGCGCGCCGACGAGCCTGGCCACGCTGTGCTTCTCGGAGTATTCGCTCATGTCGATCCGGGTCATCGCCCGCTCGTCGTCGAACAGGAACTCCGCCAGCGCCTTGGCCAGCTCGGTCTTGCCCACACCCGTGGGCCCGAGGAACAGGAACGAGCCCGTCGGCCGGTCGATGTCGGCGATGCCCGCCCGGCTGCGGCGTACGGCGTCGGAGACGGCCTGTACGGCCTTCTGCTGGCCGATCAGCCGCCTGCCCAGCTCGTCCTCCATGCGCAGCAGCTTGGCCGTCTCGGCCTCCAGGAGCCGCCCCGCGGGGATGCCGGTCCACGACGAGATCACCTCGGCGATGTCGTCGGCCCCGACCTCCTCCTTGACCATGGCGTTGTCCGGCGGCGCCGCGTCGGAGGCGGCTTTCAGCGCCTGCTCCAGCCGGGGCACCTCGGCGTACATGAGCCTGGAGGCGGCCTCGAAGTCGCCGTCGCGCTGAGCCCGCTCGGCGGCGCCGCGCGCCTCGTCGAGCTGCTTCTTCAGCTCGCCGACCTTGTTGAGCCCGGCCTTCTCGTGCTCCCAGCGGCCGACGAGGGCGTTGAGCTCCTCCTGGCGGTCGGCCAGCTCCTTGCGGAGGCGTTCGAGCCGCTGGACGGAGGCCTCGTCGGTCTCCTTGGACAGGGCCAGCTCCTCCATCTTCATCCGGTCGACGTTGCGCTGGAGCTGGTCGATCTCCACGGGACGGGAGTCGATCTCCATGCGCAGCCGCGAGGCGGCCTCGTCGACCAGGTCGATGGCCTTGTCGGGGAGGAAGCGGTTGGTGATGTAGCGGTCGGACAGCGCGGCCGCGGCCACCAGCGCGCTGTCGGCGATCTGCACCTGGTGATGGGCCTCGTAGCGGCTCTTCAGCCCGCGCAGGATCGCGATCGTGTCCTCGACCGAGGGCTCGCCCACGTAGACCTGCTGGAAGCGGCGCTCCAGCGCCGGGTCCTTCTCGATGCGCTCGCGGTATTCGTCGAGCGTGGTCGCGCCGATCATGCGCAGCTCGCCGCGGGCCAGCATCGGCTTGAGCATGTTGCCCGCGTCCATCGCGCCCTCGGCGGCCCCGGCGCCCACGACGGTGTGCAGCTCGTCGATGAACGTCACGATCTGCCCGTCGCTCTCCTTGATCTCGGAGAGCACGGCCTTGAGCCGCTCCTCGAACTCGCCGCGGTATTTCGCGCCGGCGACCATCGCGCCCAGGTCGAGCGAGATCAGCCGCTTGTTGCGCAGGGACTCGGGCACGTCGCCGGCCACGATGCGCTGGGCCAGGCCCTCGACGACCGCGGTCTTGCCGACGCCGGGCTCGCCGATGAGCACCGGGTTGTTCTTGGTGCGCCGGCTGAGCACCTGGACGACGCGGCGGATCTCGGAGTCGCGGCCGATGACGGGGTCGAGCTTGCCGGCGCGGGCGCGCTCGGTCAGGTCGACGCCGTACTTCTCCAGCGCCTGGTAGGTGTCCTCAGGGGTCTCGCTGGTGACGCGGGCGTGCCCGCGTACCTTCTCGAACGCGTCGAGCAGCGCCTGCGGCGTCGCGCCCTGCGACTTGAGCAGCTCGGCCATCTGGCCGCCGTCGGCGGCCAGGCCGACCAGGAGGTGCTCGGTGGAGACGTAGAGGTCTTCGAGCCGGTTGGCGTGCTGGGCGGCGGTGTTGAGCACCGTGAGGAGCTGGCGGGAGCTCGACGGCGCCCCCACCGTCGCGCCCTGCGCCTTGGGCAGCGCCGCGAGCTGCTCCTCGGCCCGCGCCCGCAGCGTGCGCCAGTCGGCGCCGACGGCTTCGAGCAGGGGTGCGGCGGTGCCGCCCGTCTGGGAGAGCAGGGTGGTCAGCAGGTGGGCCGGGGAGATCTCAGGGTTGCCCTCCGCGGCGGCACGCCGCATGGCACCCGAGAGCGCTTCCTGGCTCTTCTGGGTGAGCTTGTAGTCCATTCTTTCTATGCCCCCGGTGGCAGCTCATATCGGATCAACGCTCTGACCATGCGCATCTCGGCACGCAGGCGGTGAACCTCCTCACGCAGCCGCAGAGCTTCGTTCTCGAGTTCGAGGATCCGCTTGATGCCCGCGAGGTTGATGCCCTCCTCCTGGGAGAGCCGCTGCACCTCGCGCAGCTGGATGATGTCGCGGGTCGAATAGAGGCGGCCGCGCCCCGCCGTGCGGCCAGGACTGACCAGGCCCAGCCGGTCGTACTGGCGCAGCGTCTGCGGGTGGAGCCCCGACAGCTGCGCGGCCACCGAGATCACGTATACAGGTGTGTCATCTGACAGGTCGAAATAATTGGCGTCCATCGGCTACTCGCTTCTGGCTCGCTGAATCAGCTCAGCGCGCGGGTCTTCCCCCGCGGTCGCGGTGTTGAACTCGTTGAGGAGCTCACGTGACTTGTCGTCGAGCGTCTTCGGCACCACCACCTCGACCATGGCGAGCAGGTCTCCCTTGGTGCCGTCCTTGCGGGTCACGCCCCTGCCGCGCACACGGAACGTGCGCCCGTTGGGCGTGCCCGTGGGAATGCGCAGCGTGACCGGCATGCCCTTGAGGATCGGCACCTTGATCTCCGCGCCGAGCGCCGCCTCCGTGAACGTGACCGGCACGGTGATCGTCAGGTTGTCACCCGACCGGCCGAAGACGGCGTGCGGCTTGACATGCGTGAGGATGTAGAGGTCGCCGGCGGGCCCGCCGTTCTCGCCCGGCGCCCCCTTGGCCTTGAGCTTGACCCGCTGGCCGTCGGCCACGCCGGCGGGGATGCGGGCCTGGATGGTGCGGGTGCTCTTGGCCCGGCCGCTGCCCTCGCACACGGGGCAGGGGTCGTCCACGATCAACCCGCGGCCCTTGCAGTCGCGGCAGGGCTCGGAGAAGGCGAAGTTGCCCAGGTTTCGGCTGGCCGCGCCCGTGCCCTCGCAGGTGGGACAGACCCTGGGGGTCGTGCCCGCCTTGGCGCCGGTGCCGGTGCACGCGGCGCAGGCGGCCGAGCTGGTCAGCCTGAGCGACACCGTGGTGCCCTCGACCGCCTCGGTGAACGTCAGCGTGACCTCGGACTCGATGTCCTGGCCACGCCTCGGCCTGGACGTGGTGGTCGTGCGGGTGGTGCCGCCACCACGGTTGAACAGCCCGCCGAACAGGTCGCCGAGCCGCTCGCCCGCACCGCTGCCGGTGTTCTGTCCGGTGCCGCCGAACAGGTCGCCGAAGTCGAACGGGAACCCGCCACCACCGGGCCGCTGGCCGCCCACCCCGGACCCGAACAGCGTGCGCGCCTCGTCATATTCCTTGCGGCGCTTGGTGTCGGACAGGACGTCGTAAGCCTCGGAGACCTCCTTGAACTTGGTCTCCTTGGTCACGTCGCCCTGGTTGGTGTCCGGGTGGTACTGCCTGGCCAGCTTCCGGTAGGCCTTCTTGATCTCTTCGGCGGTGGCGGTCTTGGGCACACCAAGGACGGCGTAGTAGTCCTTCTCCAGGAAGTCCTTGGTGCTCATCTACGGCCCTTCGTCCTCGTTGTCAGTTTTCGTCGTCGTCATTGGACGCGGGAGTGGCGTCCCCGGGCTCCGCGACGGCCACCCGCGCCGGGCGCAGCACCCTGTCACCCATCCGGTATCCGGGCTGCAGCACCTCGATCGCGGTCGGCTCGGTGACCTCGGATGAGTAGCTGTGCATCAGCGCTTCGTGGACGGTCGGGTCGAACGGCTCGCCCTTCTGACCGAAGGCGCTGAGGCCCAGCTTCGTGACGGCCGCCTCCAGCGACTCGGCCACCTTCGCGAAGCCTCCGGTGAGCTCGCCGTGGTCGCGGGCCCGGCCGATGTCGTCGAGCACGGGCAGGAGCTCCACCAGCGCGCCCGCGACAGCCTGTTCCCTGACCGCGGCCCGGTCGCGCTCGACCCGCTTGCGGTAGTTCACGTATTCGGCCTGGAGTCGCTGCAGGTCCGCGGTCCGCTCGGCGAGCTGGGCCTCCAGCTCGCCGTTGGCGAAGACCTCCGCCGCCGGCGGCTGGGCCGCCTGGTCGGCGACGGTGGTGTCCCTGACCTGCCCCGTGTCCGGGTCGATCTTGCGGTTGTCGCGGATCACCGGCTCGTCATGCCCGTTGTCGCGCGGCGGCATCACTTGTCCTTCTTCGGCTCGTCGTCGACGATCTCGGCCTCGACCACGTCCTCGTCGGCCTTCTGGCCGTCACCGGCGGCGGCGTCCTGCGGGGCGCCCTCGCCACCGGCCTGCTGGCCCTGGCTCGCGGCGTAGATCGCCGAACCCATCTTCTGGCTGACCGTGGCGAGCTTCTCGGCGGAGGTGCGGATGACGTCGGTGTCGGTGCCCTCCAGAGCCTTCTTCAGCTCGGACAGGGCGTCGTTGACCTCGGTCTTGATGTCGCCGGGGACCTTGTCGTCGTTCTCGCGGAGGAACTTCTCCGTCTGGTAGGCGAGCCCGTCCGCGTTGTTGCGGACCTCGGCCTCCTCGCGGCGCTTCTTGTCCTCCTCGGCGTACGACTCGGCCTCGCGCATCATCCGCTCGATGTCGTCCTTCGGCAGCGCGGAGCCGCCGGTGATCGTCATCGACTGCTCCTTGCCCGTGCCCAGGTCCTTGGCGGAGACGTTGACGATGCCGTTGGCGTCGATGTCGAAGGTGACCTCGATCTGCGGGATGCCGCGCGGCGCCGGCGCGATGCCGGTCAGCTCGAAGGTCGCCAGCTTCTTGTTGTACGAGGCGATCTCGCGCTCACCCTGGAAGACCTGGATCTGCACCGACGGCTGGTTGTCCTCGGCCGTGGTGAAGACCTCGGAGCGCTTGGTCGGGATCGTCGTGTTGCGCTCGATGATCTTGGTGAAGATGCCGCCCTTGGTCTCGATGCCCAGCGACAGCGGGGTCACGTCGAGCAGCAGGACGTCCTTGACCTCACCCTTGAGCACACCGGCCTGCAGGGCGGCGCCGATGGCGACGACCTCGTCCGGGTTGACGCCCTTGTTGGGCTCCTTGCCGCCGGTCAGCTCCCTGACCAGCTCGGTCACGGCGGGCATGCGGGTCGAGCCGCCGACGAGCACCACGTGGGCGATGTCGGAGACCTTGATGCCGGCGTCCTTGATGACCTGGTGGAACGGGCCCTTGGTCCGCTCGAGCAGGTCGGCCGTCAGCCGCTGGAACTCGGAGCGCGTCAGCTTCTCGTCGAGGTGCAGCGGGCCCTCGGACGAGGCCGTGATGTAGGGCAGGTTGATGTTGGTCTCGGACTGGCTGGACAGCTCGATCTTGGCCTTCTCGGCCGCCTCGCGCAGGCGCTGGAGCGCCATCTTGTCCTTGGACAGGTCGACGCCGTGCGCGTTCTGGAAGCGCTTGACGAGCTCGTCGACGACGCGCTGATCCCAGTCGTCACCACCGAGGTGGTTGTCGCCGGAGGTGGCCTTGACCTCGACGAAGCCGTGGCCGTCCTCCTGGCCGACGTCGAGCAGCGACACGTCGAAGGTGCCGCCACCGAGGTCGAAGACCAGGATGGTCTGGTCCTGCTCCTTGTCGAGCCCGTAGGCGAGGGCCGCCGCGGTCGGCTCGTTGATGATGCGGAGCACGTTGAGGCCCGCCACCGTGCCGGCCTCCTTGGTGGCCTGGCGCTGGGCGTCGTTGAAGTAGGCGGGAACGGTGACCACCGCGTCGGTGATCTTCTCGCCGAGGTAGGCCTCCGCGTCCTGCTTCAGCTTCTGCAGGACGAAGGCGCTGATCTGCTGGGGCGAGAACTTCTTGCCGTCGATCTCCTGGGACCAGTTGGTGCCCATCTCCCGCTTGACCGATCGGATCGTCCGGTCCACATTGGTGACGGCCTGCCGCTTGGCGACCTCACCGACGAGGACCTCGCCGTTCTTCGCGAAGGCGACCACGGACGGCGTGGTCCGCGAGCCCTGCGCGTTGGCGATGACGGTGGGCTCACCGCCCTCGAGGATCGAGACGACGGAGTTGGTCGTCCCAAGGTCGATACCTACCGCACGTGCCATGAGTACGTCCTTGTAGTCAAAGTTGAGTCTTGTGGACTCAAGGTACGAATGCCGGTCGTCTTTGTCAAACGACTTGAGCCTACTCGACTCAACCCTCGTGAGCGCACCGGCATTCCCTCTAACGGCGGCGGATCCGCGGAAGGTTCCTGAGCATGAAGACGCCCCGGCACGGGGCCGGGGCGTCGGGCCGCATGGCGCCCTACTTGGAGCCGTCGACGATCTTGCGCTTGCCGATCGGCTTCTTGAGCGTGATCGTCGTGGTCTTCTCGATCGCGATCATGATGCACGACACGTTCCTGGCCTTGGGCGCGGTGCCCTCGTACAGGGTGACCGTGACGAACTTGGGCGACTCCTTGACCTTGACGCGGTCCAGCACCGTGCACGGGGCGACGCCCGACCACCAGGTGAGCTGGACCTTCCGCTTGGACACCGCCCTGGCCTTGGTCCAGCGGACCTTGTGGACGTTGATGGCGTTGCCGGTCGGCTTGACCGGCTGTGGGCCCTTCTCGGGGCTCGTCGTCGGGGTGGTGGTGACCGGCTCGGCCACGGCGGGCGGTTTGGCCGGGACCGCCGTGGAGGCCCGCTCGGCGGGCGCCGCCGCGCCGCAACTCGTCGCGAGCACCAGACAACCGGCCAGGAGAGTCGCAGTCATTGCACGCATACCCATTCGACGGACAGGAGTGTTCCGCGGTTCATCATGCCCCGGTTTAGTGTGGTTCACGTGCTCCGTCAGGCCCTTATTGCCATATCCAAGAGCGAACGCGCCGAGCGCCTCATCTCGACGTCGCCGCTGACCGCGGGCGTGGTCGGGCGCTTCGTCGCCGGCGACGTGCGCGGGGTGATCGGCGAGCTGACCCGCAAGGGGCTGCTCGTCACCGTCGACCACCTCGGCGAGGAGGTGACCGAGCAGGCGCAGGCCGAGGAGGGGGTCACCGAGTACCTGTGGCTGCTGGCCCTGCTGCCCGCCGGCGCCGACGTGTCGGTCAAGCTGACGGCGCTCGGGCTGCGGCTGTCGGAGGGGCTCGCGTTCGACCACGCCGCCGCGATCTGCCGGGCCGCCGCGGCCCGTGACGTCACGGTGACGCTCGACGCCGAGGAGCACGACACGATCCCCGGCCTGCACTCCGTGCACGCCGCGCTGCGCAAGGACCATCCCGACGTGGGCGTGGTGGTGCAGGCGTACCTGCCGGACTCGCTGGATCGCTGCGAGAAGCTCGGCGGGGCCCGGGTGCGCCTGTGCAAGGGCGCGTACACCGCCCCGGGGGCCTACACCAGGCCCGCCGACATCGACCGCTCCTTCGTACGGTGCCTGCGGGTCCTGATGGCCGGCACCGCCTACCCCATGGTCGCCACCCACGACCCCAGGCTCGTGCGGATCGCCTCCACGCTCGCCGTCCTTGAGGGCCGCGACGCCACCGGCTACGAGCACCAGATGCTGTACGGCGTGCGCCCCGACGAGCAGCTCCGCCTGGCCGGGCAGGGCGCCAGGATGCGCGTCTACGTCCCCTACGGCTCCGACTGGTACGCCTACCTCATGCGCCGCCTGGCCGAACGCCCCCGCAACCTGGCCTTCTTCCTCAGGTCGCTGGTGAGCCGACGGTAGGCTGCCCCAATGATTGCGATTCTGGGCACGGGCAAGATGGGCGAGGCCCTGCTGTCCGGTCTGCTGCGCGCCGGGTTCAAGCCCGGCGACATCATGGCGACCAGCCGCCGGACCGAGCGGGCGCAGGCGCTGCGCGAGACGTACGGCGTGCGCACCGTCTCCAACTCCGAGGCCGCCAAGGTCGCCGACACCCTCATCCTGGCCGTCAAGCCGCAGGACATGGCCACGCTGCTGGCCGAGATCGCCCCGTACGTGCCCGCCGACCGGCTCGTGATCACCGCCGCGGCCGGCATCACGACGGCGTTCGTGGAGCAGCGGCTCGGGGTGGACGTGCCCGTGGTCCGGGTGATGTCCAACACGCCGATCAGGTTCGACGAGGCGATGAGCGTGATCTCGGCGGGCGCCCACGCGGGCGAGGAGCACCTCAAGCGCACCGAGGGCCTGCTCAGCCCGGTCGGCAAGGTGCTGCGCATCCCCGAGTCCCAGCAGGACGCCGCCACGGCCCTGTCCGGCAGCGGCCCGGCCTACTTCTTCTACCTGGTCGAGGCCATGGTCGACGCGGGCATCCTGCTCGGCATGCCGCGGGCCGCCGCGCTCGACATGGTCACCCAGTCGATCGTCGGGGCCGCCGTGATGCTGCGCGACTCGGGCGAGCACCCGGTGATCCTGCGCGAGGCCGTCACCTCGCCGGGCGGCACGACCATCGCCGCCATCGCGGAGCTGGAGCGGCACAGCGTGCGGGCCGCGTTCCTGGCCGCGATCGAGGCCGCCCGCGACCGGGGGCGCCAGCTCGCCTCCGGCTGAGAGACCGGCCGGCCTCACTCCTACGATGGGTCGCGTGACGTTACGTCGCGGCATCGCGCCGCTGCTCGTCCTTTTCGTACTGACCGGCTGCTCCTCCGAGCCGCCGCCCGCGGTCCAGGTCGGCGAGGTCGGCCGGGGCCCGGTCACGGAGGTCGTGGAGGCCCCCGCCACGATCGGCGCGCGTGCCTCCGCGACACTGCGCTCGCCCGCCCAGGGCACGATCGCCAAGCTGTACGTCCGCGAGGGCGACCGCGTGCGCAAGGGCCAGATCCTGATCAGGATCAGCTCGCCCCAGGCCCAGAGCCAGCTCCGGCAGGCCCGCCAGGCCTCCAAGGCGGCCACCCCCGCGAGCTTCGGCACGCCGGAGGTCCGGCTGCCGTCGTTCGACACCCGGGCGTTCGATCGCAAGGTGGCCGCCCACTTCGCCAGGGCCCGCAAGGAGGCGAAGAAGGTCGAGGACGCGAAGACGCGCCGGCAGCTCCTGAACGCCATCGACCTCGCCCAGGCCCAGCACAAGGCGCAGACCAGGGCCCTGGCCTCGATCACCGCCCAGCTCAACCGCTCCATCAGCGGCCTGATGTCCGGCGTGACCGGCGGGCTGTCCCGCTCCATGGCCTCGCTGCAGGCGGCCTCGAAGTCGCAGGCCAAGGCCGCGGTCAAGGCGGCGGAGAGCACGGTCAGGTCGCTCACGATCAAGGCGCCGTTCGGCGGCGTCGTCACGCTCGGCCGCGCCTCGGGCGGCGGCGGGGCCGGGAGCGGCGTCGAAGGGCTGCTCAGCCGGCTGCCCGGCGGCGGGCAGCAGCTCCCGTCCCTGCCGTCGACGGGCGGCTCCACCTCCGGCAGCCCGGTCGTGGCGGGCGTCCCCGTCTCGGCGGGCGACTCCATCGTCACCGTCACCGACGTCTCCGAGCTCACCCTGGACGCCGACGTCGACGAGACCGACGTGCTGCTGGTCAAGAAGGGCGTGCGGGCAGGCGTCGAGCTGGACGCGGTGCCCGGCGCCACGTACACGGCCGTGGTGACCGGCATCGGCGTCACCCCCATGGAGGGCACCACGGGCGGCGTCAGCTACCCGGTGCGGCTCACGCTCGGGCCCGGCGCCTTCGACGACGGCTCCAAGGCGCCCACCCCCAAGCCGGGCATGAGCGCCGTCACGCGGCTGACCGTGCGCGAGTCGCCCTCCGCCGTCTCGGCCCCGGCCTCGGCCATCGTCTCCAGCGGGCGCGAGAGCGTGGTCTGGGCGATCAGGAACGGCGCCGCGGAGCGCCGCGTGGTCAAGCTGGGGGCCCAGGGAGACGCGGTGGTCGAGGTGCTGAGCGGGCTGTCCGTGGGCGACCGGATCGTGGTCAAGGGCGCGGACTCCGTACGGCAAGGGCAGCGGATCCCATGACGGCCGCCATCGAGGCGGTGGACCTCACCCGGCGCTACCAGCTCGACGGCGTGGCCGTGGAGGCGCTGCGCGGCGTGTCACTCCGGATCGACCAGAGCGAGTTCGCCGCCATCGTCGGGCCTTCCGGCTCCGGCAAGTCCACGCTCATGCACCTGCTCGGCTGTCTCGACCGTCCCAGCTCGGGCGTGCTCAAGGTCAACGGGGTGGAGATCTCCGGATTGTCCGACACCGAGCTGGCCGAGCTCCGGAACAAGACCATCGGCTTCGTCTTCCAGTCCTTCCACCTGCTGGCCAGGACGTCGGCGCTGGACAACGTGGCGCTGCCGCTGGTCTACCGGGGGGTCGGCCGGGCCGAGCGGCGCGCGCGGGCCCGTACGGCGCTGGAGGCGGTCGGGCTCGGGCACCGGCTGGAGCACCGGCCGTCTCAGATGTCGGGCGGCGAGCAGCAGCGCGTCGCCATCGCCAGGGCGCTGGTCGGGGAGCCCAAGGTGCTGCTGGCCGACGAGCCCACGGGCAACCTCGACACCGCCAACGGGGCCGAGGTCATGGCCATCCTCGACCGCCTCAACGGCGAGGGCGGGGTGGCGGTGGTGCTCGTCACGCACGAGCCGGAGGTCGCCGCCCACGCCCGGCGGCAGATCCACGTACGGGACGGGTTGATCGAGAAGGACTCAGCGTGAGATCCAGCGAAGCGTTCGCCATGGCGCTGGAAGCTCTGCGGGTGAATCGGCTGCGCAGCGCGCTGACCATGCTGGGTGTGATCATCGGCGTGCTGGCCGTGGTGATCCTGGTGGCCATCGGCACCGGCGCGAAGGACGAGATCGAGAAGCAGATCTCGGGCCTCGGCACGAACATCATCCTCGTCGTCCCCGGCCGCATCAGCCTGGGCGCCGCCCCGACGCAGAGCAAGCTGGGCCTGGCCGACGTCGCCTACCTGCGGCGCGTGGTGGGCGACCCGTCGAAGGTGACGGTCTCGCTGCAGTCGGGCGAGACCGTACGCGTCGGCAGGGCCGAGGCGTTCGTCACGGTGATCGGCACCGACCAGAACCTCGTCAACATCTTCGAGCGCCCCCTGGACAAGGGCCGCCCGCTGAGCGAGACCGACGTGGACACCCGGCGCAGGGTGGCCGTGCTCGGCTCGGAGGTGGCCGACCGGCTGTTCGGCGACCTGGACCCGATCGGGCGGCAGGTGACGGTGGCCGGGGCCAGGTTCCGGGTGGTGGGCGTGTACGCCGAGATCGGGCAGACGTTCGGGCTCTCCCGCGACCAGGAGATCCACATCCCGGTGACGACGGCGCAGCGGCTGCTCGGGATCGAGCGGATCAACGGGCTGGCGGTCGGCGCGTCCGGGCCGGACGAGATCGATCCGCTGTCGGAGAAGGTGACCGCGGCGCTGCGGGCGCGGTATCCGGGCGAGCAGTTCTCGGCGGTCACGCAGACCGCGCTGCTCGGCACGATCGGCAGCGTGCTCGGCATGCTCACCGGCGTGCTGGCCGCCATCGCGGGCATCTCGCTGCTGGTCGGCGGCGTCGGCGTGTCGAACATCATGCTGGTCAGCGTCCGCGAGCGCACCCGGGAGATCGGGCTGCGCAAGGCGCTGGGGGCCAGGCAGCGCGACATCCTGGCCCAGTTCCTCATCGAGGCGGTGCTGCTGACCACGATCGGCGGGCTTGCCGGGATCGTGCTCGGGGTGGGCGGCGCGCTGGCCATCGCGGCGTTCACCGAGGTGCCGGCGTCGATCACGTGGTGGTCGATCGCGCTGGCGTTCGGGGTGTCGGCGGCGGTCGGGGTGTTCTTCGGCGTGGCGCCGGCGCGGAGGGCGGGCCGGCTGGACCCCGTCATCGCCCTCCGCGCCGAGTGATCTCAGGCGTCCCGCTTCTGCATCAGGACGGCCCCCGCGATCATGGCGATCACGACCCAGACGAGGTAGACGCCGAACCCGTTCCACGGGCCGAGCGAGCTGCCGCCCCGGGGCATCACGATCTGGGAGCCAGCGTTGGTGGTGAAGTAGTCGGACACGGTCTTGCCCCACTGCCCGGGCAGCATGGTCGTCACCTGCGGCAGGACCAGCATCAGCGCGATGGCCGAGACGATCGCGCCCGGCGTGTGCCGGATGAGCGTGCCCAGCCCCAGCCCGAACAGCCCGCAGGCGGTCAGGTAGAGACCGCCCCCGAGCACGGCCTGGACCACGTCACCCGTCTCCAGCGCCGGCGGCTGGGTGACCATCAGGCTGACGAGGACCGAGGCTCCGGAAGCGACCGTGGAGACGACCAGGGACACCGCCGTGAACACCACGATCTTGCCGGTCAGCAGGCTCATGCGCTTGGGCACGGCCATCAGCGACGTGCGGATGCCGCCCGTGCGGTATTCGCTGGAGATGACCAGCACGCCCAGCGTGGCCATGGACAGCGAGGCGAACATGGTGCCGACCAGCCCCATCATGATCGCCTGCGGTGCGTCGATCGGCCCGTCGGCCGAGTTCTTCGCGGCGATGCTGATGAGCGCGCCCATGCCCAGCATCAGCAGCGCGGTGACGGCCAGCGTCCACACCGTCGAGCGGACCGAGCGGATCTTGGTCCATTCGGACCTGAGGATGTCGATCATGACGAGAACTCCAGGCTGTCCTTGGTGAGCTCCATGTAGGCCGCTTCGAGCGAGGGCTGCACGAACGTCAGCTCCTCCAGCGGGATCCCGGCCCGCGCGGTGAGGGTGCCGATCTCGAGCGTGTTCATCGCGGTCACGCGCAGGTGGTCGGGGTGCAGCTCGCCGACCTTGACCAGTTCGGCCACCTCGGCCAGGCGGGGCGAGCGGATCCGTACGTACCCCTGCGAGCTGCGCCCGATGAACTCCTGCACGCTCGTGTCGGCGATGAGCCGACCCTTGCCGATCACGATCAGGTGGTCGGCCGTCTGCGCCATCTCGCTCATCAGGTGGCTGGAGACGAACACGGTCCGGCCCTCGGCGGCCAGCTTGCGCATGAACGTGCGGATCCACAGGATGCCGTCGGGGTCGAGCCCGTTGACGGGCTCGTCGAAGATCAGGATCTCCGGGTCGCCGAGCAGCGCCGCGGCGATGCCCAGCCGCTGCGACATGCCCAGCGAGAACCCGCCGACCCGCCGCCTGGCCACCTCGCGCAGGCCCACCGCGTCCAGCACCTCGTTCACGCGGCCCGCGGGGATGCCGTTGCTCTGGGCGATGGCCAGCAGGTGGTTGTACGCGCTCCGCCCGCCGTGCACGGCCTTGGCGTCCAGCAGCGCGCCCACCTTGCGCAGCGGATGCCTCAGCTCCCCGTACGGCCGGCCGTCCACGAGCACCGAGCCGCCGGACGGCCGGTCGAGCCCGAGGATCATGCGCATGGTCGTCGATTTGCCGGCCCCGTTCGGCCCCAGAAATCCGGTCACCTGGCCCGGCTCGACGTCGAAGGACAGGTCTGAGACGGCCGCGGTGCCGCCGTAGCGCTTGCTCAGGTTCGTAGCTCGTATCGCGCTCATGATCCCAGCGTGCCGTCGCGCGCACCCGGTTTCCTCCTGCCCGGGAACCGTCTCCGGCGAGGGGGTCTGGGAGCGTGGTCCTACTCTCCTGGGCGGATCAGCCCCGCCTCATATGCCGCGATCACGGCCTGCGCCCGGTCCCTGACGCCGATCTTGGCGAACAGGCTCGTCACATGGTTCTTGACGGTCGAGGGGGAGACGGACAGGTCCTGGGCGATCTCGGTGTTGGACCTGCCGCGGGCGATCAGCACGAGGACCTCCCGCTCGCGGTCGGTCAGCCCGTCCAGCTCGGCGGGTACTTGCCTCGGGCGGGACACGTGGATGAATGCACCGATCAGCCGGGTCAGCAGGCGCGGTGCGACGGCCGACTCGCCCCGGTGCACCACGCGCACCCCCTCGATGAGCTCCTCGGGGGAGACGTCCTTGGGCAGGAACCCGCCGGCGCCCGCCCTGAGCGCCGCGACCACGTTCTCGTCCAGGTCGAACGTGCTCAGCGCGAGCACCCGCACCTCCGGCAGCTCCGCGGTGATCAGCTCGGTCGCGCGCACCCCGTCGAGACCCGGCATGTGCAGGTCCATCAGCACCACGTCGGGCCGCAGCCGACGGCACAGCTCCACCGCCTCGGCCCCGTCCGCGGCCTCGCCGACCACGCCGAGGTCGGGCTGCGCGTCGAGCATCAGCCGGAAGCCCTTGCGGACCAGCTCGTGGTCGTCGGCCAGCAGTACCTTGATCTTCACGGCGCCTCCAGGGGGATGCGGGCGAGCACGCGGAAGCCTCCTTCTGGGCGGGGCCCGGTCGAGAGCTGGCCGCCGCATAACGCCACCCGCTCGGCCATCCCGCCGAGCCCGAACCCCGGCGTGCCGCCGCCCGCCGCCAGCCCGTCGTCCACCACCTCGACCTCCACGGCCCGGGGCTCGTACGCCAGCCGCACGCTTGCCCTGGCGCTGGTCGCGTGCTTGCGGGTGTTGGTCAGCGCCTCCTGCACGATCCGGTAGACGGCGTGGTCGACGGTCGCGGGCAGGGCGACGGGCTCGCCCGTCACGACCAGGCTGGCGGGCAGCCCCGCCGACTTCGCCTCCTTGATCAACGAGGGTAGCCGGTCGGCGCCCACCCCGGTCGCGGCGTCGGGGCCCTCGCTGCCGTCGGCCCTGAGCACGTCCAGCAGGCGGCGCATCTCCGACATCGCCTGCCGGGCGGTCTGCTCCGCGCTCTCCAGCGCGTTCCTGGTGACCTCCTGCTCGGGCGGGAGCGTCGCCCGCGCGCCGCCGACCAGCGCGTTGATGACGGTGATGTGGTGGGCGACCACGTCGTGCAGCTCCCTGGCGATCCGCCGCCGCTCGGCGCGCACGGCCGCGTCGGCGGCGTCGCGCCGGCCGCGCTCGGCGAGCTCGGTCCTGAGCCGGACGATCAGCCCGATCCCCACGGGCACGCCGACGGAGAACAGGGAGATCACCCAGCCGCCGGCGAGCTGCCTGAGCACTTCCGCCGCCGTCGCGTACGCGGCGAACACCGCCGCCGTCGCGATCGCGGTCGTGCGGCCCGCGGTGTAGCGGCCCACGCTGTAGAGCGCGATGGACGCGGCCACGCCGCTGTTCAGCGCCGTGACGGTGGCGATGCTCGCGATGTCCACAGCGGTCACCAGCGCGACGGTGACGAGCGGCCTGCGGCGGCGCATGAGCAGGAACGGCATGCCCGCCAGGTAGAACACCGCGCTCGGGACGGATGTCATGTCGCCCAGGCGAAGCATGAAGAACAGCGCGATCAGGGCGGGAAGGGAGAGCACGACCACGAGCGTCGTGTCGAAGACCCTGGGGCGTCTGAAGTAGCGCACGATCTTGAGGAAGGTTCGCCGCACGCTAAGACCCTAATCATGAAATTTCTAGATCGGTTGGCCGACTCTGGGCTACAAGGCGGCGTCTGCCCTGCGGTAACGTCGCCCCAAGGACGAGGGAGAGGACACGGATGAGCCGGTCGGCGCGGGTGATCTGGGACGACGCTCTCACCTCCTACAACTTCGGCCCGAGCCATCCGCTCGCCCCCGTGCGCGTCGAGCTGACCATGGCGCTCGCCCGCGCGCTCGGCGTGCTCGACAAGGTCGAGATGGCCGGCTGCGAGCCCGCGACGGACGCCGAGCTGGCCATGGTCCACACGAGCGACTACATCGAGGCCGTCAAGCGCGTGTCCGCCTCCGGGCGGCCCGACCTGGGCGCCGGGCTCGGCACGCCGGACAACCCCGCGTTCCAGGGCGTGCACGACGCCTCCGCGCTGATCGCCGGCGCCTCGCTGGCCGCCGCCCGCGCGGTCTGGGAGGGCTCGGCCGAGCACGCCGTCAACGTCGCCGGCGGCCTCCACCACGCGATGCCCTCCACCGCGAGCGGCTTCTGCGTCTACAACGATCCCGCGCTGGCCATCGCCTGGCTGCTGAGGCAGGGGGCCGGCCGCATCGCGTACGTGGACGTGGACGTCCACCACGGCGACGGTGTCCAGGCAGCCTTCTACGACGACCCCAGGGTCCTGACGATCAGCCTGCACGAGAGCCCGCGCACGCTGTTCCCCGGCACCGGCTTCCCGGAGGAGACCGGCGCGGAGGGCACGTCCGTCAACGTCGCGCTCCCCGCTGGGACCGGCGACTCGGGGTGGCTGCGGGCCTTCCACGCGGTCGTGCCGCCGCTGCTGCACGAGTTCAGGCCGGAGATCCTGGTCACCCAGCACGGCTGCGACAGCCACGCGCTCGACCCCCTGGCCAACCTGATGCTCAGCGTCGACGGCCAGCGGGCCGCGTACGCCGCCCTGCACCACCTGGCCCACGAGACGGCCGGCGGCCGGTGGATCGCCACCGGCGGCGGCGGTTACGAGCTGGTGCAGGTGGTGCCGCGGGCGTGGACCCATCTCATCGCCGAGCTGGCGGGTCACCCGGTCGATCCGGCCACCCCGACGAGCGAGAGCTGGCGCCAGTTCGTCAGGGAACGTACGGGCGAGACGCCGCCGCTCACGATGACGGATGGCCGCACTCCGGAATTTCGTGACATCTCTGGTGGTTATGACCCAGCGGACCCCATTGACCGTGCTGTCATGGCGACCCGACATGCGGTGTTCCCCCTGCACGGCCTCGATCCAATGCCCTAACGAGGAAGTGCTGTGCTTAGCCGCGACCAACTACGAGAGCACCTTGTCCAGACTCGAATAGCCGGCGACGTCGCGACCCCCCGAGAGAACAACCTCGACCACTACAGTTCGCTCGCCAACGGCGACCCGCACTACAAGCTGGGCCTGACCTTCGACCAGCCGTGGTCGTACCGCGACATCCTGGCGCTGATGGCCAAGTCGGCCGGCGTGGTCTCCGACCCCGACCACCGCTGGGGCCAGGACACCATCGACCCCGACCTGGTGATCGACGCGCTCGACGACATGGCCGAGTCCATCGCCGCCGTGCTGTCGCGGGAGAACCCGCGCGTCCTGCTCGCCACCGGGCACCCGACCGGGCTGCTCGCCGTGCACCTGCCGCTGGCGCGGCTCTGCGCCGAGCGCGGGGCCGAACTGCTCGCGCCGGGCGAGGGATGGTCGTACTCCGGGCCCAATTTCGGGCGTCGGCGGAAGATCCGCTATTTGCAGGACGTCGCCATGCTCGACGACCGGGGCGCGTTCGTGCACACCCACGACGCCACGCCCATGTGTCACATGATCGACGAGCTCGGCGGGGAGCTTCCCGACCTCGTGATCGCCGACCACGGCTGGGCGGGAGCGGCGGGAGAGGCCGGTGCGCACACAGTGGCGTTCGCCGACAGCAACGACCCCGGACTCTTCCTCGGCGAGGCCGAAGGAAAGATTGACGTGGTCGTCCCGCTCGATGACAATGTGCTACCGCGCTTTTACGCTCCGCTGACGGAGCGGATCGTCACTCAGGTCTCACGAGCCCTTTGAGTCGAATTCGGCCCTCCCGATACCGTCTTTTCGCGCCTGCATTCCAAGAGGCTCGCTGTCCCTTTGCCAACTTTTGATGGGGCTCCGGCGACTCTTATGTGTGGCAACTTGGACAGTTCCAACGTCCAGGTGAGGTGCTCTGCCCGGCTGCTCACCAGCGATTTCGCTGGTTCGGCTGACAGGCGGCTCCGGCGACTGAGAAACTAGGGGGTTTGCGCACCCGGAGTCCCGACTTACGCTGACGGCAGTACACGTGCGTGAGCAATGGCACCAGTGGGGATAACCCGGAAACACGTGCGGAAGAGGCGTCCGATGGGTGCAGGCGAAAGACCTCTCAGTGAGGTGAAGTTCCTGACCGTCGCGGAAGTGGCGACGGTCATGAGGGTGTCCAAGATGACGGTGTACCGGCTCGTCCACTCTGGCGAGTTGCCGGCCATCCGTGTCGGCCGGTCGTTCAGGGTGCCTGAGCAGGCGGTACACGACTATCTGCGGGAGGCCTACATCGAGGCAGGCTGAAGTAGCGACGTGACCCGTCATGTCGTGAATGTCGTGAAAGCTGTCCCGGGAGGGGCCCGGCCGCCGGAAGGCGCGACCGGGCTCTCACCCCCCGGTGGGGCGATCCACCGTCGATCGCCGGTAGTCTGTGAGCCGGTGTGCGCTCGCACTCCGGTCAGACTTGCTATCAGTACCTGGGGGTCCCGTGGGCTCTGTGATCAAGAAGCGCCGCAAGCGGATGGCTAAGAAGAAGCACCGCAAGCTGCTCAAGAAGACGCGCATCCAGCGGCGTAACAAGAAGTAACTTACGCAGCTGCGAGGCGCTGATGACCCACACCGTGCTGGTCACCGGGGTCTCGCGCCATATCGGCGCCCGGGTGGCGAGCATTCTCTCGTCCGACCCGGACATCAGCCGCGTCATAGGAGTTGACACCGTGCCGCCCCCCTGGCTTACACGGGACGGCGGCATCTCTCTCGGCCGGACTGAGTTCGTTCGGGTGGATTTGCGCAGCCCTGACATCGCTCAGGTGATCGCGGCTGCCGACATCGACACTGTTGTGCACATGAGCCTGGTCAGCGCTCCGTCGAGGAGCGGTGGCAGGGCCGCCATGAAAGAGCACAACGTGATAGGCACCATGCAACTGCTCGGTGCCTGCCAGCGGTCGGCGACCGTGCGGCGCGTGGTGGTCCGCTCCACCACCGCCGTCTACGGCTCGTCGCCGCGGGATCCCGCGGTGTTCACCGAGGACCTGGAGCCCCACGACGGCCCCACCCACGGCTACGCCAAGGACGCGGTCGAGGTCGAGGGCTACGTCCGGGGCTTCGCCCGGCGACGTCCCGACGTGACGGTGTCGATGCTGCGCTTTGCCAACTTCATGGGTCCCGGCGTCGACTCGCCGCTGACTCGTTACTTCTCCCAGCCGGTGCTGCCGACCGTGTTCGGCTTCGACCCGCGACTGCAGTTCATCCACGAGGACGACGCGGTCGAGGTGTTGCGCCGGATGGCGACGGAAGAGCACCCCGGCACGTTCAACGTGGCCGGGGCAGGCGTGCTGCTGCTGTCGCAGTGCGCCAGGCGGGCGGGCCGGCCTTCGATGCCGCTGCCCTCGCCCGCGTTCAAGGTGCTGGGCAACGCCGTACGCAGGATCGGGCTGGTCGAATACTCGCCCGAGCAGGTCAGGCTGATGTGCCACGGGCGCGCGGTCGACACCTCCGCGCTGGAGGCGGCGCTCGGATGGAAGCCCAAGTTCACGACCGGGGCGGCGTTCGACGACTTCTTGCGCTCGCACGGCCTGCACCCGCTCGGAGGTGTGCGGAGTTGAGCGTTCCCCAGGAACAACAGGACGCCGTGGTGATCCCGATCAGCGCGGCGCCGTCGTTCGAGGAGCCCGATCGGGTGGCCAGGCTGCTGGCCTTCCTGCGCAGGCGCGTCGACGGCGACTACGAGGTCGACGAGTTCGGCTACGATGCCGAGCTGACCGACAAGGTGGTCCTGGAGCTGATCAGGCCGCTCTACACCGACTGGTTCCGGGTGGAGACGGTCGAGCTGAAGAACATCCCCGACGAGGGCGGGGCGCTGGTCGTCGCCAACCACTCGGGCACGCTGCCGGTCGACGCGCTGATGCTGCAGGTGGCCCTGCACGACGAGGCCGCCCGGCCGCTGCGGCTGCTCGGGGCCGACCTGGTCTACCAGCTCCCGGTGCTCAGCCACCTGGCCCGCAAGACCGGCCACACGCTGGCCTGCCCCGAGGACGCCGACCGGCTGCTGCGCAAGGGTGAGCTGGTCGGGGTGTTCCCCGAGGGCTTCAAGGGCGTCGGCAAGGCGTTCGGCGACCGCTACCGGCTGCAGCGGTTCGGCCGCGGCGGCTTCGTGGCCTCGGCCATCCGCGCGGGGGTGCCGATCGTGCCCACCGCGATCGTCGGGGCCGAGGAGATCTATCCCAAGGTCGGCGATCTGAAGTTCCTGGCCAGGATGCTCGGGCTGCCCTACCTGCCGATCACACCGTTCTTCCCGCTGCTCGGGCCGCTCGGGCTGGTGCCGCTGCCGTCCAAGTGGATGATCGAGTTCGGCGAGCCGATCCGCACCGACGAGTACGACCCGTCCGCGGCCGACGACCCGATGGTGGTCTTCAACCTCACCGACCACGTTCGCGAGGTCATCCAGCAGATGCTCAACGAGCTGCGATTGCGCCGAGGACACGCCTTCCCGCCCTTCGTGTGAAACCTGCGGGGTGCCTCCGGTGTTCTACGGGCGACAAAGACAAATTCGCCAAAACATCGGGAGGAATCCCATGGATCTTCAGCTTTCCGGCCGCGTCGCCGTCGTCACGGGCGCGTCCAAGGGCATCGGACTGGCCGTGGCCACCACCCTGGCCGAGGAGGGCGCCCACGTCGTGGCGGCCTCGCGGACCCGTACGGACGAGTGGCCCGACAAGGTCGTGCACGTGCCCGTGGACCTGATGGACCCCGAGTCGCCCGCGCGGGTCGTGGCGCGGGCCGTGGAGGAGTTCGGCGGGGTGGACATCCTGGTCAACAACGCCGGCGGCCCGCCGCCCGGGGCGACGCTGCCGCGTGCCGGGTTCCTGACGCCCTCCGACGAGGACTGGGCGGCCATGTTCGAGTTCAACCTGTTCGCGGTCGTACGCATGATCCGGGCGGCCCTGCCCGTCATGCTGGAGCGGGGCGGCGGCTCGATCGTCAACGTCTCCTCCACCATGAGCAGGCAGGCCGGCCCCGTGAACGTCGACTACGGCGCCGCCAAGGCGGCCGTCAACCAGCTCACCAAGTCCCTCTCGGAGGAGTACGGGCCCCAGGGTGTCAGGGTCAACACGGTGATGCCCGGCGCGGTGCTGACGGACTGGTGGACCAAGGAGGGCGGCGCGGCCGAGGTCTTCGCGGGCATGGCGGGCTCCGACAAGGAGAGCGTGATCAACGAGGTCGCGCCCGCCTCGATGAAGATGGTCACGGGGCGGCTCGTCCACCCGCAGGAGATCGCCGACGCGGTCGCCCTGCTCGCGTCGCCACGCTCCGGCAGCACGACTGGCGCCGAGTTCGTGATCGACGGGGGTCAGCTCAAGGAGCTGTGAACCCTCTGGGCGGGTTGTGGCAAGACATCCGTGACCGATCCCCCCAAAGAAGGGCGGAGATGATCACGCAACCCGCCACCAGGGGTGCGGATGCGGAGCTCGTGAGCGCCTCGTGGACCGAACCCGAGGCGTTCGCCGAGCTCTTCGACCGCTACTCCGCGATGCTCTACCGGTACGTCTCCAAACGCCTCGGCCCAGAGCCGGCCGAGGACCTCGTCGGCGAGACGTTCCTGGTCGCATTCTCACGCAGGAAGAGCTACGACCTGGCGTACCCGGACGCCCGGCCGTGGCTCTTCGGCATCCTCACCAAGCTCATCTCCCGGCACCACCGCAAGGAGGCGGCCCGTTACCGGGCCCTCCTGCGCGCCCCTGTCGACTCCGACGTGGAGTCGCCCGCGGACCGGGTGGCCGCCGGGGTCACCGCCCAGGCCGTCCGCGCCGAGCTGGCCGGGGCCCTCGCGGCACTGCCCGCCAAGGACCGGGACGTGCTGCTGCTCATCGCCTGGGGCGATCTCACGTACGAGGAGGTCGGGCGGGCGCTCGGCATCCCCATCGGGACCGTGCGCTCCCGCCTCAACAGGGGCAGGCGGAAGGTGCGGGCCGCACTCGGCGACACCAACCCCATGGAGGAGGAGTGACGATGGACGACCTGAAGCTGCTCCGGGACCTCGGGGAGGAGATCGGGCACGAGCCGCCCGCGACGCTCGTCCGCCAGCGCGACCGCCTGCTGCGCGCGCGTCCCCGCCGCCGGTGGGGCGGCTGGTGGACGGCGGGGCTGGTCGCGGTGGCCACGGCGAGCGCCGTCGCCGTGCCCGCCGTGCTCGTCAGCGGCCGGCACACGGCCGCGCCGCCCGCCGGTTCGCAGGCCGTGGACATGAGCGGCACGCGGAACGTGCTGGTGATCGGCTCCGACACCCGCGTGGGCGACGGCAACGCCGAGTACGGCCCCATGCTGGCCAGACAGGACGGCGGTGGCGGCAAGCGGTCCGACACCATCATGATCGTCAACGTTCCGGCCGACCGCGGCCGCGCCACCGTCGTCAGCGTCCCGCGCGACTCGATGGTCCAGATCCCGCGCTGCGACTCGTCGCCCGCGAGGTTCGGCATGATCAACTCCGCGTACGACACCGGCGGGGCGGGCTGTCTCAAGCGCACGCTGGAGTCTCTGACCGGGCTGCGGATCCAGCACTCGGTGGAGGTGGACTTCTCAGGCTTCAAGGGCATGGTGGACGCGCTGGGGGGCGTCGAGGTCACGCTGCCCAAGGCCGTGGACGACAAGGCGTCGAAGCTAAAGCTGTCGGCCGGCAAGCACCTGCTGAACGGGGAGGCCGCGCTGGGCTACGTGCGCCTGCGGCACTACGGCGACGGGTCGGACGTCCAGCGGATGAAGCGGCAGCAGACCCTCGTGCTGGCGATGCTGAAGAAGGCCAGGTCGGGGTTGTCCTCGCCCGAGCGGCTCAAGCCGTTCCTGGAGATGGTGCGCAGGTCGGTCAAGACCGATCTGAACCTGGAGTCGATGTACGAGCTGGCCACCGAGCTGTCGGGCACCAAGCTGGACTTCACGACGGTCCCGTGGGAGCCGCATCCGGAGGACAGGAACCGCCTGCAGTGGAAACAACCGGAGGCCGAAAAGCTCTTCAAACGCCTCAGAGGGTGACGACTCGCCGTAACGGCTAGATCGAGTTGCGGTAGTGGCGGCGGAGGGCGATGCCGGCGGCGATGCCGCCGGCTATGGCGCCCACGCCGGCCGCGATGGGCAGGGCCGTCAGGGTGGCCTTGCGGCCGGTGCGGAAGTCCTTGATGGGCCAGTCGTGCTTCCTGGCGTGCTCCCGCAGCTCGCTGTCCGGGTTGATGGCTACCGCCGAGCCCACCAGCGACAGCATCGGCAGGTCGTTGGCCGAGTCGCTGTAGGCCGTGCAGCGGGTCAGGTCGAGCCCTTCGCGGCGGGCCAGGGCCCGCACCGCCTCCGCCTTGGCGGGACCGTGCAGGAGGTCGCCCACCAGGCGTCCCGTGTAGATCCCGTCACGGGTCTCCGCGACCGTGCCGAGGGCGCCGGTCAGGCCGAGCCGCTGCGCGATGACGCGGGCCAGCTCCACGGGGGTGGCGGTGACGAGCCAGACACGCTGGCCCGCGTCCAGGTGGCTCTGGGCGAGGGAACGGGTGCCGCCCCAGATGCGGTCGGCCATGACCTCGTCGTAGATCTCCTCGCCGAGGCGTACGACGTCGTCGACCTTGGCCCCCGCCACGAACGCCAGCGCCGTCTCCCTGGCGACCGCGATGTGCTCGGGGTTCTCGTTGCCGCGCAGCCTGAACACGGCCTGCCCGACCGCGAACTTCATCAGGTCGGACGTCGTGAACATGCCCCGCGTCGCCAGCCCCCTGGCGAAGTGGTAGATCGAGGCCCCGCGCATCATCGTGTTGTCGACGTCGAAGAACGCCGCCGCCTGCAGGTCCGGCTCGACCGGGGCGACGGTGGCCGCCGCCTGCGCCGCGGCCTCGCCGGCGGCCTCGGGCGCCATCTCGTGTCGTCGTCGAATTAGCCGCCACATGGCGCTCAGCTTACTTTCCTAGTCAGGCGCGACCAGACCCTCGATGTAGTCAAGGTATCCCTCCGCCTGGGCAAGTTGTGAGTCGTCGAGCTGCGTGAGTATCGGCCCGACCACCTTCTTCTGGTCGCGGGCGAAGGTCTTGATCTTAGGGGAGCGCGGCTCCGCCCGCTCCAGTCTGCTGATGCCCGAGCGCGTCGACTCCTCCATGTCCTTCAGCGTCCTGCCGACCAGCGGGCCGCCCTCGGCCGAGCCGAGCAGGGTGGCGACCTCCCTGGCCCGGGTCTTGGCCGAGTCGAGCTCGCGTTCGCCGCGTTCGGCGTCGTCGCTGCTGAGGCGTACGAGCGTGCTCTCCGCGGCGCGCTTGAGCGGGTAGAGGGAGTCTCCCGGCACCGACTGGTACGTGGCGAAGGAGGAGATCATCAAGGCCGCCGCCAGCCCCAGCGTGGCCAGCTGCGACAGCAGCGGCCGCCGGCGCGCCGGACGGCGGTGGGCGGGTGCCTCCGGCTCGGGCGCTTCCAGGAGCGCGCCGGACAGGATCTCCGCGCGCAGCCGCTCGCGGAAGGCGGGCTCGGGCATGCCCCCGAGCGGCAGGCTGCGCAGCTCCGCGAGGTGCTCGAGCACGAGCTCCCGCTCCCTGCGCGCCCTACCCATGACAGCTCCCTGACGGATCCGGCAGTGACATCTGAACAACGAGATGCGGATGGGGGAAGTTACGCCAGATCGTGCTTAAGTGCCCTGGCCAGCGCCCGGACGGCGCGGAACTGCAGCGCTTTGATCGCTCCACTCTTCTTCCCCATGATCAGCGCGGTTTCCGCGAGCGAGAGGCCGTGCAAAAAGCGCAGGACCACACACTCCTGCTGCTCGGGATTGAGATCTCGTACGGCACGCAGCACCCTGTCGTTGATGATCGCGTTGACCACGGCGTTCTCAGGGATGTGCGAGCCGTCGAGCGGTACGTCGATGATCTCGCCCGTCGGGATCTCCAGCCGGTAGCGGCCGGATTTGAAGTGGTCGGTGACCAGATTTCTGGCGATGGTCACGAGCCACGCGCCGAAGTCGCGTCCCTGCCACGTGAAGTCGCCGATCCTGCGCAGCGCGCGCAGGAAGGTCTCGCTGGTGAGGTCCTCGGCTAATTGGTGCGATCCCACCCGGAAGTAGATGTAGCGGTAGACGAGATCCACATACCGGTCGTAGAGCGTGCCAAAGGAATCGGTGCAGCCACTTTTGGCATGCAGCACCAGCGTGCGAATGTCGTCGGGCACTTCTTCGCGCACGGCGGGCTCGCCCGTCCGGGCAGGCACAGCGACCGTTGGCGCAAGCAGCCCGGCGAACGGTGACGAGTCAGGCATCCGGTATCCCTAGGGGTAAGGGGTGCGGCGTGCTCGAACACTCTAGAAATCAACCGGAAATTCCACAATCCACAGCATGCTGGCATGACTAGGCGTAATCGGCAGATACCGTGTCTCCCGACCCGTTCCCTCTTCGGCTACCGGTCTGGGAGGTTCGTCCGGCAGCATTGGAGTCATCATGGAGATCCTCGTTGCCGTCATAGCTTTCGCCGGTGCGCTCCTGGCCGCGATCGCGGTGGGCGCCCTGATTCAACGACTTCGCGACGAGCCTGAGGGGTGGTTGATCGCCTGGACCGTTGCAGTCGTGTCTCTTTGCCTGTCACTGGCCGTGATCGGCATCGGCTACGTCTTCGGGTTCGGCTCGGTCACGTTCCGGATCTACCAGATCACGGGATCGCTGCTGGCGCCGCTCTGGCTGGCCGTCGGCATGGTCCAGTTGCTGGCGGAGAAGGCGCCGCCGAGGTTCCTCGCATGGCTGATCGGCATCGCCCTGACGATCGTGTCGGTGGCCATCCTCATCTTCGACCCGCTCAAGAGCGAGGAGATGGGCAAGTCGCTGCCGACGGCCGCCAACTTCTGGGCGATCATCCCCGACAAGCTGCTGCTCGGCGTGCACGTCGTCGCCGTCCTGATCATGCTCGGCATGCTCGTCGTGGCGGGGATCAAGTGGCGCCAGGGTGACGAATACGACACCGACAACCTGCACGCGTCGGCGGTCATCGTCCCCTCGGGGATGGCGCTCGTGGGCGCGATGAGGTTCACGGTGCCGGCGCTGTTCACCACGGCGCTGCTCGCCGTCGCCGCGGCGGCCGTCTGGTACACCGTGCTGCGGCCCCTGGCGCCGTACGAGGACGACGACGAGGACGATTTCGACTCCGACCGCGACGAGCGCCCTTCGCGCCGGGACGATCGCTCTCAGCGTCGCGAGGAGCGCGCGCAGCACCACGACGAGCGCCCCATGTTCCGCGACGAGGCGCCCATGCAGCCCCCGCCGGGCCCCAGAGGCATGCCTGAGCCCGTTCCCGGCGGTCCCGGGCTCCCGCCCTCCCCACCGCGCAGGTCGTCGGGCCTGGGCGATCTGGTGGCCGAATACCGCGCGGGCGACCAGGGGGTCGACTACGCCGCGCGCATGTCCCCGCCGCCCGACTCGGGGCCCTCGACCGGCTACATCATGAACGGTGCGCCGCCCGCCGCGCAGGCGCCGCCCCAGCGCCCCGACTTCGCGATGCCGGGGACCGGCGCGGTCTACCCGGGCGCCGAGCTGTTCTCGCCCGCGCCGCAACACCAACAGCAGCAGCAACAGCAGCCCGGCTCCGGCAAGCCCTCACCGACCATCTACGGCCTGCTCACCGTCTTCACGATCATGGACGGGGCCGGGGAGGCGTTCGACCGGCTGGCCGAGGCGACCGTCGAGGCCGTGCGCCGGGGCGAGCCCGACACGCTCGTGTACGCCTGCCACGCGGTCAAGTCGGCCCCCCTGCAGCGCATCGTCTACGAGCTCTACCGCGACGAGGTCGCCTACCGCGACCACCAGCGCCAGCCTCACGTCGAGAGGTTCGTCAACGAGCGGCAGGCGATGGTTCTGGCCACCAACGTCATCGAGCTCAACGTCAACGCCGCGAAGGTGGTGCCGCTCCCGACGGTCACGTACTGAGGGCCGCCCGCAGCCGGGTCTCGTCGACCCGCCAGAAGTCGTGCTGCACGCCGTCGATCAGCGTGACCGGGATCATCTCCCAGTACTTCTCCTGAAGCTCCTCGGAGGACTCGATGCTGATCTCCTCCCACGGCACCCCGAGCTCGCCCGCCACCTTGGCGATGATCTCTCGCGCGTCCTCACACAGGTGACAGCCGGGCTTCCCGAGCAACGTGATGCGATGCATAGGCACACGCTACCGCCGCGACTTTGTGCATCGGTTCACAAAGGGATTAACCTGAAAGACGGTTCGATTCCGTTCACGCGGTCCCCACACCGCCCGTCCCCTGGAGCTCCGGCACGTGAAGAGCCCGTCCCAGCCCCGTGACCGCGGCATACCCGAGGCGACGGTCGCCAGGCTTCCGTTGTACCTCCGGGCGCTGCACGGGATGGCCGAGCGGGGCATCGCGACCGTCAGCTCCGAGGACCTGGCCGTCGCCGCCGGCGTCAACTCGGCCAAGCTCCGCAAGGATCTGTCACACCTCGGCTCGTACGGCACGCGCGGCGTAGGCTATGACGTCGAGTACCTCGTCTACCAGATCTCCCGCGAGCTCGGCCTGACGCAAGACTGGGCGGTCGCGATCGTCGGAGTCGGTAACCTCGGCCGCGCGCTGGCCAACTACGGCGGTTTCGTCTCCAGGGGCTTCCGCGTCGCGGCGCTCGTGGACGCCGACCCCGGAGTCGTGGGCGACACCATCGCGGGGTTGAATGTTGAGCACATCGACGAACTGGAAGCCGTCATCAAGCGGCGTGGAGTCTCGATCGTGGTTCTGGCGACACCGGCGGCAGCGGCGCAGGAAGTGTGCGATCGTGTGATTTCCGTGGGCGTGACCAGCATCCTGAACTTCGCCCCAGTTGTGCTTTCCGTCCCGGACGGCGTCGATGTCCGTAAAGTCGACCTATCTATCGAACTGCAGATTCTCGCGTTCCACGAGCAACGCAAGGCTGGGGGGCCACTCATGGCGGTGGACAGTCAATGAGTGTTCTGGCTATCGGACTCAGCCACCGGACCGCTCCGGTGGCGCTTTTGGAGCGCGTCTCGATCACGGGTGACGCGCTCGCCAAACTCCTGTACGACGTGCAGCAGGATCCCTGCGTCGCGGAGGCCATGGTGGTCTCGACCTGCAACAGGGTCGAGGTCTACGTCACGGTCGACCGCTTCCACGCCGCCGTCACCGCCGTCAGCGGCCTGCTCGGCGTCCACTCGGGCGTCCCGGTCGAGGAGCTGACGCCGCACCTCTACGTGCACTACGAGGAGCGGGCCGTCGAGCACCTGTTCTCCATGGTGTGCGGGCTCGACTCCATGGTCCTGGGCGAGGGCCAGATCCTCGGCCAGGTCCGCCAGGCGCTCAAGCTGGCGCAGCGCCACGGCACCGTCGGCGCCACCCTCAACGAGCTGGTCCAGCAGGCGCTGCGGGTCGGCAAGCGGGCGCACCACGAGACCGGCATCGACAAGGCGGGCGCCTCCCTCGTCTCCGCCGGCCTGGCCCTGGCGGGCGACCTGGCCGGGCGGCGGGCGCTGGTGGTCGGGGCGGGCTCCATGAGCTCGCTGGCCGCCGCCACGCTGGCGCGCGCCGGGGTCACCGACATCGTGGTGGCCAACCGTACGTACGAGCGCGGCGCGCGGCTGGCCGAGTCCGTCGGCGGCCGGGCGGTGGGCTTCGCCGCCGTGGCCGACGAGCTGGCCGGGGCCGACATCGTCATCACCTGCACGGGCGCCGGGCGCCACGTCATCACGCCCGACATGCTGAGCCGGCCGGCGTTCCTGCTGGACCTGGCGCTGCCGCACGACATCGACCCGGGCGTGCGGGCCGTCCCCGGCGTTACGCTGGTGGATCTGGAGACCATCCAGGAGTCCGGGATCGGCTCCCGCGGCGGCGACGCCGTCGAGTCCGTCCGCGCGCTCGTGGCCGAGGAGCTCCGCGCCTACCTCGACGCGGAGCGGGCCGCCAAGGTCACCCCGACCGTGGTGGCGCTGCGCAGCAAGGCGGCGAGCGTGGTCGAGTCGGAGCTCGGCCGCCTGCTCATGCGGGTGCCCGACCTCGACGAGAAGGCGCGCGACGAGGTCGCCATGACCGTGCAGCGGGTCGTCGACAAGCTGCTCCACGAGCCCACGGTGCGTGTCAAGCAACTCGCCACCTGCCCAGGCGGCGATCATTATGCGGAAGCGCTGCGTGAGCTGTTCAATCTCGATCCGAAGATGCCCGAGGCCGTGAGGGAGGTGGAGCTGTGATGTCGGGAGCTCTGCGGCTGGGGACGCGCCGGAGCCTGATGGCCACCACGCAGTCCCAGATGGTGGCCGACGACTACACGCGGCTCACCGGGCGCGCGGTCGAACTGGTGGGTGTCACGACGTTCGGCGACGTGACCAAGGCCCACCTCGCGCAGCTCGGCGGCACGGGCGTGTTCGTCAGCGCGCTGCGCGACAAGCTCATGGAGGACGAGGTCGACTTCGCCGTCCACTCGCTGAAGGACCTGCCGACCAAGCAGGACCCGCGCTTCACGCTGGCGGCGATCCCGGCCCGGCACGACCACCGCGACGCGCTGGTCGGCCCGCGCAAGTTCGCCGACCTGGCGCCCGGCGCCCGGGTCGGCACCGGATCGCCGCGCCGGGTCGCCATGCTGAGCGCGCTCCGGCCCGACCTGGAGTACGTCCCGATCCGCGGCAACGCCGACACGCGTATCGGCAAGGTAACCTCAGGTGAGCTCGACGCGGTCGTGCTGGCCTCGGCCGGCCTGACCAGGATCGGCCGTGACGCCGAAATCGCACAGATCTTCGAGGTGGAGGAGTTGCTGCCGGCTCCCGGTCAGGGCGCGCTGGCCGTGGAGTGCAGGTCCGACAGGGCCGACCTCATCGAGTTCCTGAGTGTTCTCGACGACCCGCGCACGCGCTCCGCGGTGACCGCCGAGCGAGCCGTACTGGCGGCTCTCGAGGCTGGTTGCGCCGCTCCGGTGGGTGCTTTCGCGGCCGATGACGGGCACACTCTGAACCTGACCGCCGTGGTCGTCGCCATCGACGGCCGCGAGGCGGTCCGCAAGTCCGCCGCCGGATCTCCTTCGGAGGCCGCGAACCTGGGCCGCCTCCTGGCGGCCGAGATGATCGCCGAAGGAGCCGACAGATTGATGGGGGAGCATTCCCATTGAGCTCCGATAGTCCAACCTCCGGATTCGTCGCCTTCGTGGGCGCGGGACCCGGCGATCCCAACCTGCTCACGCTCCGCGCCGCCGAGCTGCTCGCCAAGGCCGACGCCGTGGTGCTCGGCGACGAAGAACACCGCCCGTTGCTGCGCCACTGCCGCGAAGGCGTCGAGGTCGTCGAGGACGACCTGGTCAAGCGGGCCAAGCACGGGCAGCTCGTGGTGCGCCTGTGCGAGGGCGACCCGATGCTGTTCTCCTCGATCACCGAGGAGGTCGCGGCCTGCGCCGCGGCGGAGGTGGACTTCGAGATCGTTCCCGGCGTGCCGCCCGCGACCGCCGTCCTCACCTACGCGGGCATCCCGGCCGCGAGCGCCGTCCCCGAGTTCCGGGTCGTGGACGCCGCGCAGGACCAGGACTGGGCCGCGCACGCCGCCTGCCGCGGCACCCTGGTGATCTACAACGGCATCGGCGACGCCGTGGCCATCGGCAAGGCGCTCATCGCGGGCGGCAAGCCCGACACCACGCCCGTCGCGGTCAGCAGCGGCGGCACCACCACCGAGCAGTACACCGTCGTGTCCTCGCTCGGCCGGCTCCAGCCCGACCTCAAGCACGCCGGGTTCACCGAGCCGGCGCTCATCGTGGTCGGCGAGGCCGTGGGGCTGCGTGACAAGCTGTCGTGGTTCGAGACCAAGCCGCTGTTCGGCTGGCGGGTGCTGGTGCCTCGCACCAAGGAGCAGTCGCGCAGCCTGTCCGAGCAGCTCGTCGCGTACGGCGCGGTGCCCGAGGAGGTGCCGACCATCTCGGTCGAGCCGCCCCGCACGCCGCAGCAGATGGACCGCGCCATCAAGGGGCTCGTCACGGGCCGCTACGAGTGGGTGGCCTTCACCAGCGCCAACGCGGTCAAGGCGGTGCGCGAGAAGTTCGAGGAGTACGGCCTCGACGCGCGGGCCTTCGCCGGGCTCAAGGTGGCGGCCGTGGGCGAGGCGACCGCGCAGGCCCTGGTCGAGTTCGGGGTCAAGCCCGACCTGCTGCCGTCGGGGGAGCAGTCCTCCGAGGGGCTGGTGGCCGAGTGGCCGCCGTACGACTCGATGCTCGACCCGATCAACCGGGTGCTGCTGCCGCGGGCCGACATCTCCACCGACACGCTGGTGGCCGGGCTCACCGAGCTGGGCTGGGAGTGCGACGACGTCACCGCGTACCGCACCGTGCGGGCCGCGCCGCCGCCCGCGCCCATCCGCGAGGCGATCAAGGGCGGCGGCTTCGACGCCGTGCTCTTCACGTCCTCGTCCACCGTGCGCAACCTGGTGGGCATCGCGGGCAAGCCGCACAACGTCACGGTGATCGCCGTCATCGGGCCGCAGACGGCCAAGACGGCCGAGGAGTTCGGGCTCCGGGTCGACGTGATGGCCGACAAGCCGTCGGCCTCCGCCCTGGCCGCCGCGGTGGCCGAATACGGGGCCAAGCAGCGCCAGGCGGCGCTGGCGGCGGGCGACACCCCGCGCCGGCCGTCGCAGAACCGCCGGGGCGCCAGGAGAAGAGCCAGGTGAATTCTTAGTCTTCGCGTTCTCGCGATTGAGGAGTGGCGTATGACCGCGCAGTACCCTGTGGCCCGGCTGCGGCGGCTGCGTCGCAGCCCCGCCCTGCGCCGGATGGTGGCGGGCACCAGGTTGCACGCCGCCGACCTGATCCTGCCCGCCTTCGTCAAGGAGGGCCTCGCCGAGCCGCACCCCGTGGCCTCGATGCCGGGCGTCTTCCAGCACACCCGCGACTCGCTCCGCAAGGCCGCGCACGAGGCGGCGGAGGCGGGCGTCGGCGGGATCATCCTGTTCGGGATCCCCGCGGTGAAGGACGCGCGGGGCTCGGCCGCCGACGATCCCGACGGGATCCTGCAGGTGGCGCTGCGTGACGTGAACGCCGAGGTCGGCGACGCGGTCGTGGTCATGGCCGACACCTGCCTCGACGAGTTCACCGACAACGGGCACTGCGGGATCCTCACCCCGTCCGGTGACGTGGACAACGACGCCACGCTGGAGCGCTACGCCTCGATCGCGGTGGCCCAGGCCGCCGCGGGGTCGCAGATGGTGGCGCCGAGCGGGATGATGGACGGCCAGGTGGGGGCGATCCGCTCCGCCCTGGACGGGGCCGGTTATGAAAATGTCCCGATCTTGTCCTATTCGGTGAAGTACGCGTCCGCCTTCTTCGGGCCGTTCCGCGACGCCGCCGAGTGCGCGCCGCAGTTCGGCGACCGCAGCACCCACCAGCAGGACCCCGCCGGGCCGCTGGAGGAGGCGCTGCGCGAGGTCCGGCTCGACCTCGCCGAGGGCGCCGACGCCGTCATGGTCAAGCCGGCGGGGGCCTACCTCGACGTCATCACCCGCGTGCGTGGCGAGGTGGACGTCCCGGTGGCGGCATACCAGGTCAGCGGCGAGTACGCCATGATCGAGGCGGCCGCGGCCAACGGCTGGGTGGACCGGGACCGCATGATCACCGAATCGCTGGTCGCGATCAAGCGCGCCGGGGCCGACATGATCCTCACGTACTGGGCGACGGAAGTGGCGCGGCGCATCTGATCGTCGGGTTTCCGCTCGCGGGCCGCAATGGATGTCCTCGCTACGCTGCGGATCCATCGCGCATCTGATTGGCGAGCTTCCGCTCGCGTGCCGCGATGGATGTCCTCGCTACGCTGCGGATCCATCGCGGCTAACCAAGGGGTTTCCCGTCAACTCGTGGGGCGTGTGCGTTAGAGTGCGATGACAAGTGCTGGTGTGTCCCGCGTGGCGCGTATGGCTGCCCGGAGCCGGGACCTCTTCAGGCACTGTGGGGACTCGACGGGAGACACCAATGGTGGGGGTACCACTGGCTCGGCGTACCAGAAAACGGTCGCGGCCGACACGCATCGGCACCGTGCTCGAATACGCCGCCATGGGGTGGCCCGTCGTGCCGGGGGCTTATCCGCTGCGTCACGGGCCGCGCGCCTGCTCCTGCGACCGCCTCGGCTGTCCCGACCCGGGCGCCCATCCGCTCTCGCCCGCCTGGCACCTGCAGGCCACGACGGACACGGCGCTGCTGACGCGCTGGTGGCACGCCGAGCCCGAGGCCAACGTGATCCTGCCCACCGGACGCGTGTTCGACGTCTTCGACGTACCGCTCGCCATCGGCCTGTCGGCCCTCACCCGGATCGACAACGCCGGAGCACACCCGGGCCCGGTCGCCGCCAACGGCGACCGGGTCCTGTTTTATGTGGCCACGCGGGGCAATCCGGAGGACGAGGACGAGTGGTGGTCGTGCCAGCTCGACTGCGACCCCGCCACGATCGACGACACGCCGGGGCTGCGGTGGCACTGCCGCGACAGCTACGTCCTCGCGCCCCCCTCGACCCTCCCCACGGGGCAGCCCGTCTCCTGGCTCCGGCCCCCGAACGGGCAGCCGCTGCCCGACCCGCTGCGCATCCTGGAGTGGCTGGCCGACTGAGCACGGCCCTCGTGGTGCCCGCTCCGAAGGGCGCTGTGTGTCCCGGCTAACCTGGGTCGGGTGAGCCGTACACAGAACTCCGAGGACCTGTTCGCCCGCGCCCGCCGCATCGTGCCCGGGGGTGTCAACTCGCCGGTGCGCGCGTTCGGCGCGGTCGGCGGGACGCCGCGCTTCATGGTCTCCGGCCAGGGCCCCCACATCACCGACGTCGACGGCAACCGGTACGTCGACCTGGTGTGCTCCTGGGGCCCCATGATCCTCGGGCATCGGCACCCCGCGGTCGTCGAGGCCGTGTCGGGCGCGGTGGCCCACGGGTTCTCCTACGGCACCGCCACCCCCGGCGAGGTGGAGCTGGCCGAGGAGATCGTCGCCAGGGTGGCGCCGGTCGAGAAGGTGCGGCTGGTCAGCTCGGGCACCGAGGCGACGATGAGCGCGGTGCGGCTGGCCAGGGGGTTCACCGGGCGGTCGAAGGTGATCAAGTTCGCCGGGTGCTACCACGGGCACGTCGACGCGTTGCTGGCCGCGGCCGGGTCCGGGGTGGCGACGTTCGGGCTGCCCGACACGCCGGGCGTGACGGGGGCGTCGGCGGCGGACACGATCGTGCTGCCGTACAACTCCATCGAGGCCGTCGAGGCGGCCTTCGCGGAGGTCGAGGTCGCGTGCGTGATCACGGAGGCCTGCCCGGCGAACATGGGGATCGTCCCGCCCAAGGACGGGTTCAACGCGCGCCTGCGCGAGCTGTGCACGGCCCACGGCGCGCTGCTCATCGTCGACGAGGTGCTGACGGGGTTCCGCGTCTCGCCCGCGGGCTGGTACGGCCTGGAGCCGGTGGAGGCCGACCTGATGACGTTCGGGAAGGTCATGGGCGGCGGCCTGCCCGCCGCGGCCTTCGGGGGACGGGCCGAGGTGATGGCCCTGCTCGCGCCCGAGGGGCCCGTCTACCAGGCCGGGACGCTGTCCGGTAACCCGTTGGCCTGCGCCGCCGGCCTGGCCACGCTGCGCGCCCTGGACGCCGAGGCCTACGCGCGCGTGGACGCCGCGGCCCTCGCCGTCGGCGACGCGGCCTCCGAGGCGCTGTCCGCCGCCGGGGTGCCGCACCGGCTGCAGCGGGCTGGCAACCTGTTCTCGATCTTCTTCACGGACGCCGAGGTGACGAACTTCGCCGAGGCCAAGACGCAGAACACGGCCGCGTTCACCGCGTTCTTCCACGCGATGCTCGACCAGGGCGTCTATCTGCCGCCGTCGGCGTACGAGGCCTGGTTCCTGTCGGCCTCCCACGACGAGGAGGCGCTGAGCCGCGTGGCCGAGGCGCTGCCCGCGGCGGCGAAGGCGGCTGCCGCCGTGCTCTAAGGGGCGGTGACGAGTGCGCGGCGGGGCTTCGTGCCCGCGTACAGGACGCCCGAGATGACCAGGGCCGCCGCCACCAGCTTCGGCCAGGAGATCGGCTCGCCGGTCACCAGCGCCGCCGAAGACATGCCGAACACCGGCACCAGCAGCGTGTACGGCGCCACCGTGGAGGCGTCGTACCGGCGCAGGAGCCAGCCCCAGACGCCGAAGCCGCCGAGCGTGGAGACGAACGCCACGTACAGGAGCGAGAGCCAGCCCTCAGCGGCCGGGTCCAGCACCGGCACACCCTCCAGCCAGAGCGACAGGAGCAGGAGCGGGATCGCGGAGAAGGCGCTCACCCAGACCATGAAGCGGAACGAATCGGGCGGCGCGGCCTTGCGCTGAACCACGTTGCCGAGGCCCCAGGCGGCCGCTGCGGCCAGGCAGAGGGCGAAGGCCCCGAGCGGGCCCGACACCCCGAAGTCGAGCGCGACCAGGGCCAGGCCGCCGAAGGCGACGCCCAGCCCGAGCACGCGGCGGGCGGTGAGCCGCTCCTTGAGCAGCGTCACCGCGAACAACACGGTGAAGATCGCCTGCATCTGCAGGACGAGTGAGGTCAGTCCGGCCGGCATGCCCGCTCGCATGCCCACGAGCAGGAATCCGAACTGGCCGACCCCGATGGTGGCCGCCACCCCCGCGACCCAGCGCCACGGGACTCCCGGGCGGCCGGCGAACAGCAGGGCGGGGAACGCCGCCAGGGCGAACCTGATGCCCGCGTACAGCAGCGGCGGGAAGTGCCGCAGGCCGGCCTGCATGACCACGAAGTTGAAGCCCCACACGGCCGCGAGGCCGATGGCAAGGGCGAGGTGGCGGGGTCGCACTCAGCGAGCGGGCTTCTCGTAGCGGATGCGCTGGTCGCGAGCCTGCTCGGCCAGGACCTTGAGGTAGGACACGGAGCTCGGCTGCTGCTTCTTCGTCTTAAGGATTCTCATGCATCTATTTTCATCCGCTACACATTCAACGACAAGCGAGACTTTCTACGCTAAACCATTTAGGATGACTTACATGTTGGACTTGAACCGGCTCAAGGCCCTTCATGCGGTCCATGTCTACGGGTCGGTCGGCGCGGCCGCCGACGCGCTCATGGTCACGCCCTCGGCGGTCTCCCAGCAGATCGCCAAGCTGGAGCGCGAGACCGGCGCCAGACTCATGGAGCGCAACGGGCGCGGCGTGCGCCTCACGGACGCGGCAGGCCTCCTGGCCGAGCACGCCGAGCGCATCCTCGCCCTGGTCGAGACCGCCGAGGCGGACTTCGAGGCGCTGCGCGGCGAGGTCGTCGGCCGGCTGAACATCGCGGCCTTCCCCACCGCCGTGCGCGGCCTCATGCCCGGCGCGCTCGTCTCGCTCCGGGAGCGCCACCCCGACCTGTGGGTCCAGCTCAGCGAGCGCGAGCCGGAGCGGGTGGTGCGCGAGGTGTCCAGGGGCGAGCTGGACCTGGGCGTCATCCAGGACTGGCTCAACCGGCCCATGGCCCTGCCCGAAGGCCTGTCCAGGGCCACGCTGCTCGACGACGTGGCCGACATCGCGGTGCCCGCCGACCACCCGCTGGCCCACAGCAGGGAGCTGGAGCTCGCCCAGCTCCGCGACGACCGTTGGATCAGCGGGTCTCCCGGCACCGTCTGCCACGACTGGCTCGTCTTCACCCTGCGCAACGCCTCGGTGGAGCCCGTGATCGCGTGCATGGCCGACGAGTACCCGACCCAGCTCGCGCTGGTGGCGGGCGGGCTGGGGTGCGCGATCGTGCCGCGGCTCGGCCGGGACTGCGTGCCGGACGGCGTGCGGCTCGTGCCGATCATGCCGCGCCAGACGCGGCGGATCTACGCCGTGTGGCGCACGGACGCGGCGCGCCGTCCCGCGATCAGGGCCATGGTGGAGGCGCTGGCCGAGGCGAGCAGGAAGCAGGAGAACGCCTGGGCCGTCAACTGAGCCGCCGGGCCTCACGCTGCTCATAGAGGGGGAGCGGATAGGCTGGGCCACACCATGGCTGAAACCACCGTCGTCCACCTGCTGCGCCACGGCGAGGTGCACAATCCCGCCGGCGTCCTGTACGGCAGGCTCCCGGGCTACCACCTGTCCGAGACGGGAAAGCTCATGGCCGAGACGGTCGCCAAGGCCGTGGGCGGCCGTGACATCGTCGCCATCTACAGCTCCCCGCTCGAGCGCGCCCTCGAGACCGCCGCGCCCCTCGCCGAGAAGCTCGGTCTCGACGTCGTCCAGGACGAGCGCCTGATCGAGGCGGGCAACCTGCTCCAAGGCCGCCCGGTGGGCCAGGGTCTGGCGATCCTGCGCAACCCGCGCAACTACCGCTATTTCTGGAACCCGCTGCGCCCGTCCTGGGGTGAGCCGTACCCGTCGATCGTCAGGCGCATGAAGTCGGTGATCGACGACGCCAGGGCGGCCGCACGCGGGCACGAGGTGGTGCTCGTCAGCCACCAGCTCCCCATCTGGACGATCAGGTCGGCCGCCGAGGGCCGCCGGCTCTGGCACGATCCGCGGCGCAGGCAGTGCGCGCTGGCGAGCCTCACCACCCTCTCCTTCGACGGCGACCGCCTCGTCAGCATCGGCTACAGCGAGCCGGCGGGGTCGCTTCAGACCGGTCCGTCCGTTCCCGGGGCCTGATGTCCGGAGCGAGGGGGCTCGCCGGTAGAGTTGCAAGCTCTACCGGTTGTAGTACAAGGAGATCTTCCTCCGTGCGCGCCAAGTCCATCTCTCTCGTCCTCCTGGGTCTGCTGGTCGCGGGCTGCGCGGGCAACCAGGGCGGCCAGCCACTCGCCGGCGACACCCGTTTCGTCGCCGGCGACGGGAAGATGCAGGTGTTCGACGCGGCCGATCGCAAGGCCGCGCCCGCGATCCAGGGGCCGACCCTCGACGGCGCCACCGCCTCGCTGGCCGCGCACAAGGGCAAGGTCGTGGTGATCAACTTCTGGGCGTCGTGGTGCGGGCCGTGCCGGGCGGAGGCGCCGGTGCTCAAGGAGGTCGCGGCCAAGACCAAGGCCGGCGGCGTGGAGTTCATCGGCGTCGACTTCAAGGACCGCCAGGCCGACGCGCTGGCGTTCGAGCGCACCGAGAAGACCGGCTACCCGCACATCTTCGACCAGCCGGGCAAGGTGGCGCTGGCCTTCCAGGGCACGGTGCCGCCGGCGGCCATCCCGTCCACCCTGATCATCGACAAGCAGGGCAGGATCGCCGCCAGGGCGCTCGGCGCGGTCAAGTACACCGACCTGCTCAACACCGTGACCAAGGTGCGCGATGAGTGACGTCGTGGCCTCGGGCTCGCTGCTGCTCGCGGTGCCGATCGCGGTGCTGGCCGGGGTCGTGTCGTTCCTGTCGCCGTGCGTGCTGCCGCTGGTGCCGGGCTACCTGTCGTACGTGACCGGCATGAGCGCCGACCCCAAGCGGGGGCGGCTCGTGCTGGGGACGGTGCTGTTCGTGGCCGGGTTCGGGCTGGTGTTCGTGCTCAGCGGGGCGCTGTTCGGCGGGCTCGGCTCGGTCATGCTGGGCCACATCGAGATCATCACGCGGGTGCTCGGGGTGCTGACCATCCTGCTCGGGCTCGCGTTCCTGGGGCTCGTCCCCGGGCTGATGCGCGACGTGCGCATCCACAAGGTGCCCGCAGCGGGGCTGGCCGGGGCGCCGCTGCTCGGCGTGGTGTTCGGGCTGGGGTGGACGCCGTGCATCGGGCCCACGCTGGCCGTCGTGCTGGCGCTCGGGCTCAACGAGGGCAGCGCCGCGCGTGGCGCCCTCCTGGCCGTCGCGTACGCGCTGGGCCTCGGGCTGCCGTTCGTGGGTGCGGCGCTCGCGTACAGCAGGGCCCTGCGCACGTTCCGGGCCATCCGCAAGCACTCGCGCCTGATCACCAGGATCGGCGGCGGCATGATGGTGGCCGTCGGGGTGCTGCTCGTGACCGGGCTGTGGGGAGAGATGATCGCTGCCATGCAGGGCCTCATCGGCGGATTCGTACCGGTGATCTGATGAGCGTCAAGGAGCTGGAGGAGAGGGAGCGGGCGGCGCAGCAGGCGGGGTTCGGGCCGGTCGCCTGGCTGCGGTGGGGCTGGCGCACGCTCACCTCGATGAAGACGGCGCTGATCCTGCTCTTCCTGCTCGCGCTCGCCTCGGTGCCCGGCTCGCTGGTGCCGCAGCGCGGCGTCGATCCCGACAAGGTGGCGCAGCTCTACGAGAAGAGCCCCACGCTGGCCGAGTGGTACGACAGGTTCCAGCTCTTCGAGGTGTTCACCTCGGTCTGGTTCGCGGCGATCTACCTGCTGCTGTTCACCTCGCTGATCGGCTGCATCATCCCGCGCACCTCCACCTACCTGCGCGAGCTGCGCCGCAAGCCGCCTGCCGCGCCGAAGAACGTCTCCCGCCTGCCGCACTTCGCCTCTTTCGAGAGCGATCTGGAGGTCGGAGGGGCCGCCGCGCGGCTGCGCAAGCTGCGCTTCCGCGTCGTGACCGGCGACGGGTGGGTGTCGGCCGAGAAGGGCTTCCTGCGCGAGACCGGAAACCTGTTCTTCCACGTCGCCCTGCTGGGCATCCTGTTCGCGGTCGGCTTCGGCTCGCTGTTCGGCTACCGCGGCAACGTCCTGGTCGTCGAGGGCGACGGCTTCGCCAACACGGTGGCCGCCTACGACCGGTTCATCCCGGGCAACCAGGTCTCGGCCGAGTCGCTGGAGCCGTTCTCCTTCCAGCTGGAGGACTTCAAGGTCGCCTACCAGGTGACGGGCGAGAAGCGGGGCCAGGCGCTCGACTACACGGCCCGCCTGAAGGTCAACGACTCGCCGGGGTCGCCCGCCCGCGAGTACGACCTCAAGGTCAACGACCCGCTGGAGATCAACGGCACGCAGACGTACCTGATCGGCAACGGCTACGCCCCCGTCTTCAAGGTCACCGACGGCAAGGGGCAGGTCGCCTTCGAGGGCCCGGTGCCGTGCCTCATCGAGGCCAAGGGCACGATGACCTCGGGATGCGTGGTCAAGGTGCCCGACGCCGAGCCGGCGCAGCTCGGGTTCCTGCTGCAGTTCCTGCCCACCAGCGTGCCGCTCACGGACGGCACGTACGCCTCGGCCTTCCCCGGCTCTCTCAACCCCGAGGTGCAGCTCGTCGGGGCCTTCACCGGCGACCTGGGGCTGCGCTCCGGCCAGCCGCGGTCGGTGTACGAGCTCGCGCCGCCCGAGCTCATGAAGAAGCTCACCCCGCTGATCATGGGCAAGAGCGTGCCCAAGCCGCTCGCCGTCGGCCAGTCCATCGACCTGCCCAAGGGGGCGGGCAAGCTGGAGTTCACCGGGGTCAAGGAGTGGATCACGCTCCAGACGGCCTACGACCCCGGTCGCATGCCGGTGCTGGTCTTCGCCGCCACGGCCGTCGTCTCCATCGCGCTGTCCCTGATGATCCGCCGCCGCCGGGTGTTCGTGCGGATCGGGAACGGCGTGGTCGAGGTGGGCGGCCTGACCCGTACTGAAGGCTCCGCGGCGGGCTTCGCCGAGGAGTTCGCCGACATCGTCAAGGTTCTAGCCGCAGGAGAAAAGGATGTCCGCTGAGCAACTCGCGGAGCTGAGCGACCTTTTCGTCGTCGCCGCCGTTCTGCTCTACTTCCTCGCCATGGTCGGGTTCGCGATCGAGCTCGCCTTCGGCAGGTCCCGGCCGGACAAGGCGGCCGCCGTCGAGCGGTCCGAGGTCAAGCAGCCGGTCGCGGTCGGAGCGGGTGGGGGGCCTTCAGCCGACGGCGTGGTCGCCGCCACCCCGGAGGCCAAGGAGCCGTCAGATGGGGGAACCAGGGCCGGCAAGGTGGCCCTGGTGCTCGCCTGGATCGGCTGGGCGGCCAACTTCGCCGCCATCGCCACCCGCGGCATGTCCGTGGACCGGTGGCCGTGGGGCAACATGTACGAGTTCGTGGTGGCCATCTGCTTCGCCGCCGTGACCGCGTTCCTCGGCACCCAGATCCGCTTCAACGTACGCTTCCTCGGCGCCTTCGTGATGATCACGGCGGCCCTCGGGCTCGGCCTGGCGGTCAAGTTCTTCTACACGGCGGCCGGGCCTGTGGTGCCCGCGCTGGACTCGTACTGGATCGCCATCCACGTCACCGCCGCCATCATCGCCAGCGGCCTGTTCACGCTGGCCGGCGTCGCCGGGGTCCTCTACCTGGTGCGCGGTGACGGGCTGTCACGCCTGCCCTCGCGGGCCGACCTGGAGCGGGTGGCGCACCGGGCGATCGTGTTCTCGTTCCCGCTGTGGACGTTCGCGGTGATCGCGGGGGCGCTCTGGGCCGACCGGGCGTGGGGCCGCTACTGGGGCTGGGACCCCAAGGAGGTCTGGTCGTTCATCACCTGGGTGGCCTACGCCGCCTACCTGCACGCCAAGGTGACGGCCGGATGGCGGGGCAGGGCCGCGACGATCGTGCAGCTGGTGGCGTTCGCCTGCCTGATGTTCAACCTGATCGGCGTCAACATCTTCATCAGCGGCCTGCACAGCTACGCCGACGTCTGATCGGCTCAGACGTCGTCGCCACGCATGCGGCGGTCGAGGTCACGCAGGAAGTCGGGGTCGTCGTCCGGCCCCTTGGGCATGCCCGGCCCAGGGGGCACCGGCCACGCGGCGCGCGGGGCCCGCGGGCGGCCGCGCGCCATCCAGACCAGACCGCCGAGCACGGGGATCAGGACGACGATCAGGATCCACAGGGCTTTTGGTACGTTCCGAACCTCATCTTCCGGTGCGGTGACCACGTCGAACAGCGAGAAGAGCCAGAAGACCAGCAGCGCCAGGCCGATCAGTACACCTGCCATTCCTGAACTGTAAGCCATCCGCGACGTGATCGTGCTTCCCGATGTCCCGTTTCAGGTGACTAGGGGAAGACATGCGTCGTACCGTGGAGGCCGATGCGGCGAAGTCGCCGGACTCCACGGGCGTTGAGAGGTGCGATGGCCTTTTCTGACTCCAAGGCGTCTGGTGACAAGGGCCGGCATCGGCGCGGCCGTTGGTGGCGGCGCGGATCGTACCTCTTCTCGCGGCGCGGCGAGGCGCCCCCCGACGCGGACCGTTCCGTCTGGTTCAACGCCCGTGAGAAGCCCTTTGAGAGCCGCGCGGACGCCAAGGCACGCAAGAAGCGCGGGCGGGGGCCCGACGTGCCCAGAGGCCAGCCTGAGCGACCTGGAGAGCGCGAGGGATCGAGATGGCCGGGTAATGAGCGGGGTGAGCGGATGGCGTGGCCGGGCGACGAGGTACGACGGCCCTCCGAGACGAGCTGGGACGGGTTCTCGTTGCGCGAGCGCGGCGAGCGACTGCCGGCCGCCGTGGTCGAACGCCCCCGCTACACCTGGTACGACTTCGAGCTCGACGACCAGCCCAGGGCCCAGCCCAACCGGCCCGGCATCCCGTCCATGGGCGACGGCCTGCGCCACTGCGGCAAGCTGGAGTCCATCCTGCACCGCCAGTGGGACGCCAGGCAGGGACCGCCGTCGGCGGACGTCGTACGCGCCGTGGAGAGCCTCGCCCGCCTGCCGGAGCGGCTGAAGGAGAAGCTCGCGGCCGGGCTGGAGGGCATCTACGTCGGCCGCGGCGGCGTCCCGGACCTCGACGACATGGGCTACTTACGCGGCGCCCCGCTCCCGTCGGGCCGCGCCACCTGGGACATCTGCGCGGGCGCGTACGGCGACCGGAAGATCGTCGTGGGTGACCGCCCGTCACCGACCCCGGACGTTATGATGCACGAGGTCGGCCATGCCATCGACGACATCGACTCGGCGTACGGCGGCTGGGTCTCCGACTCCCCTGAGTTCGTCCGCCTCTACGACACGGCCATGCCGCTGCTGGCCTCGACGTTCCACCGCCAGGGCGGGGGGCTCGGCCGTAAGGAGTTCTTCGCCGATGCCTTCGCCGCCATCGCCTCCCGCCAGCGTCCGGCCCTCGTGGACATGCTCGGGGGAGACACGCGGATGGCGCTGGACATCATGCTCTTCTTCAACCGGCGCTACGGAATCTAGGTGATCGGACATGTACGTCATCCGGCTCGCGGACGGGACCCTGCGCGTGCCGCAGAGCCTGACCAGCGAAGACGGGCGTCTGATCGGGAACGCGTACGTCGAGGTGCTGCCCGGTGATCCGGACTACGACCAGTTGTTGCCGGAGGCGCTGACAGAGGAGGAGCTGGCCGAGCGCCGCAACGAGTGGGAGAAGGAGAACGACGAACTGGAGCGTGAGTTCCTGGCCTTCAAGGCGCGGCAGGAGGACGCCTGAGGCGACCAGACAGGCGCCAACCACGGTCGGCGGTTGGCGCCGCCTCATGCTGCCGGACGGAAGTGTGGCCGAAAGCACGCGAACAGTGGGGCGCGCCGGCGGTGATCCTGCCGTCGCAGGATCACCGTCTGCACGGTCAGACGCGCGGGGACTCACCTGCCGGCCTGTCGGCCGTCAAAACGTCCTCGCCACGTAGAAGGGCGTGCACTTCCGACTCGCGGAACCGCCGATGCCCTCCGGGGGTGCGGATACTGCTGATGCGGCCTGCCGCAGCCCAGCGTGTAACCGTCTTTGGGTCTACCCGGAAGAGGGCGGCAACCTCTCCTGGGGTCAGCAGACGCTCGCTGCTACTCTCCACCAATCTCTCCCCCTCGCATCCCGCTTCCTGCCAGCGGGCGGACAGGTAACCAGTGTGTCGAGCGAAGCCTGATTTATCCGTGGTTTTCTGCAAAGATCACGGGTTGTTATCAGCTGACTGCCCGATTGTTATATGATAGAGCCTCTTTGGGGCTCTCGTGGGTGTTTCTTTACGAAACTCCCTGACTGGGAACAGTAGCATCGCTCGCGTTCGATGCGAAGAGCGACCGGTCCACGGGTCCGAGTAACCTCGAACCTGTGCCTCCTGTTCTCGTTTACACACTGTCGCGCATCGGCATCTTTGCGGTCACTCTCGGGGTGCTGTGGCTGCTCGGCCTGCAAAACCCGTTCGTGCTGATCCTGGTGTCTTTCTTGATCAGCGGCATAGCGAGCTACGTCCTGCTCAGCAAGCAGCGTGATGCCGTGAGCGAACGCATCAGCAACAAGATCGACCGGCCGAAGCCGCAAGACGACTAGGGCAGGGGGAACATGCCAATCCGGGCATGGTACTCCCGTCCGAGTCGGGTTGTGTCGCTACCGACAAGTAGTCCACTGCGATGCGCGTAAAACGCCTTCACACCGATGCCGCGCTCCCGTGTGGGATTCCAACTGAGGGCCATTCCCGTAGTCGGATGAATGGCGCTGATCCCCGGGCGTGAGACCGCTCCGGGGCCGGCGGAGTCACGCCCCTGCGGATTGTTCAGCCAGCGCTGATGCCCGCCGACGTAGACCGCCGCGCCCGTCACGGAAACCGCGTAGAGCGAGTCGCCTCCGGTGGCGTTCACCCAGGTCGGCCTGATGGTGGAGCCCTTGGAGTACGTCTCGAACCTGGCGGCCGTGTCGCACATCCCGCCCTTGGGGCCGCCGGTGGTGACGACCGCGAAATAGTGGCCGTCGGGTGAGAAGTCCAGGCCGCGCACGTACGAGGGGAACTCGCTCATGCACGGGCGCGCGTACGCCTCCGTCCGCCAGGGCGCGAGCCTGGCGGTGGGGCCGCTGATGTCGATGAGCCCGAGCTGCGGCCTGGACTGGCCGGCGAGCGTGGTGAACGAGCCGTCCACGGCGAGCCGGTAGCGGGTGGCGGCGATCGCGTAGACCTTCACCCTGGGCGTCAGCGATCCGCCGGGCGTGATGCCGAACGCCGGGTCGGCCGCGCCGGTCGTCGCGTCGATCCTGGCCAGGGCGGTGCGCGGGCTGGTGAAGTCGCCGCCCACGTAGAGCTTGGAGCCCAGCCTGGCCAGCGTGGAGACCATGCCGCCGCCGATGTGCGGCGCGAAGCCGGTCACCAGCGTGCCGTCGGAGAGCTTGAGCCTGGCCAGCGACCTGGCGGGCGAGTCGTTGACGCCGATGAACTCGCCGCCGACGTAGACGGTGCCCTGGTCGCCGGCGGCCAGGCCGTACACGGGGCCGGGGACGATCGGCGCGAAGCCCGGCAGGACGCGGCCCGTGGTCAGGTTGTAGGCGAAGAGGTTGGAGCGCGGGTAGGCGGTGGTGCGGGCGGCGTCGCTCACCTCGCTGAACGAGCCGCCGACCACGACGGTGTCGCCGACGACCGTGATCGCGTTGACGATGCCGTCGAGCACGTGCGGGGTGTTGTCTACCGGGTCGGCCGAGACGACGCCGAAATGCGCCGTGGGAGCCGAGGCGATGATCGCCGCAAGGGCGACACGGGCAAGCATTCGCCAAGTTTTAGCAGACGTTCAGTAGTCTCGTGGCTACTTTCCGTTGAATGTCGTGTTCACGGCCCTGGGAACGGGCCTGGAGGGCCTCCCATAGTCTTGGCCTATGACGCGCGCTCAGTTGGACAAACAGCCGGACGAGGTCGCCGCGATGTTCGATCGCACCGCCCGGCGCTACGACCTGGTCAATGACGTGATCTCCCTCGGGCAGGTCAGGATGTGGCGCAAGGCGGTGGCCGCGGCCATCGACGCGGGCCCCGGGGAGCTCGTGCTCGACCTGGGCGCCGGCACCGGCACGTCCACCGACGCGTTCACCACGCTGGGCGCGCGGGCCATCGCGTCCGACTTCTCGCTGGGCATGCTCCGCACCGGCGTGCGCCGCCACGGCGGCAACGCGCTGTCGGGTGAGGGGGTGCCCTTCATCGCGGGCGACGCGCTGCGCCTGCCGTTCGCCGACGACGCGTTCGACGCGGTGACGATCTCGGTGGCGCTGCGCAACGTGCACGACACCCGGCAGGCGCTGCGGGAGATGCTGCGCGTCACCAGGCCGGGCGGCCGACTGGTGATCTTGGAGTTCTCCCACGTGACGTTCGGGCCCTTCGATCTCGTCTACCGCGAATATCTGATGAAGCTGCTGCCAAAAGTGGCCAAGGTGTTCGGCTCGAATGACGATTCCTATGAATATCTGGCTGAGTCGATCCGGGATTGGCCCGACCAGCGCACACTGGCCCGGACCATTCAGGATGCCGGCTGGGAGCGGGTCGCCTGGCGCAATCTCACGATGGGCATCGTCGCCCTGCACAGAGGGTTCAAGGCGGCGTGAGACCACACGCGACACACCGTTCCTCTTGGATCACAGAACAGCACCCCGACTGCCACTATGTACTGGAAAAGCAGTAGACTGCGGGCCGACAAGTTTGTGAAGGGGTTCACAAAGGAACGAAGGCAGCACACCACCCCCAAGGCCTTCGAGCGTGTAGGACAGGACAGTCCAGTGACCGTGCCAACAGCCACCCGCCGAGCGCAGGAGCTCGTCGCGAGAGAGCGACGAAGGAGCCAACGAGTGGCGAAGCGGGCGCGACCATGAGCCCCGAGCGCAGGAGCTCGTCGCGAGAGAGCGACGAAGGAGCCAACGAGTGGCGAAGCGGGCGCGACCATGAGCCCCGAGCGCAGGAGCTCGTCGCGAGAGAGCGACGAAGGAGCCAACGAGTGGCGAAGCGGGCGCGACCATGAGCACAGTTGACGCTGACGTCATCGTCGTCGGCGCAGGTCCCGCCGGTTCCGCGACCGCCTGGTACCTCGCTCAGGCCGGACTCGACGTGCTGCTCCTGGAGAAGACCAGGTTCCCCCGCGAGAAGGTCTGCGGCGACGGCCTGACGCCGCGGGCGGTCAAGCAGCTGCTCAACATGGACGTCGACGTCGACGCTCCCGGCTGGGTCAGGAACAAGGGGCTGCGCGTCGTCGGCGGCGGCCTACGCTTCGACCTCGACTGGCCCCAGCTCGAGCGCTTCCCGGACTTCGGCCTCGTACGCACCCGCCAGGACTTCGACCAGATCGTCGCCGCCAACGCGGTCAAGAACGGCGTGCGCCTGATGGAGGGCGTGACCGTCACGGGGCCCGTCCTCGACGACCGCAGCGGCCACATCGTCGGCGTGACGACCAAGGACGGCCGCGAGTACCGCAGCCGCGTGGTGGTGGCCGCCGACGGCAACAGCACCCGGCTGGCCCTGGGGATGGGGCTGCACAAGCGCGAGGACCGCCCGATGGGCGTGGCGGTGCGGACGTACTTCGAGAGCCCGCGCCACGACGACGACTACCTCGAGATCTGGCTGGAGCTGTGGGCGCAGGAGAAGCTGCTGCCCGGCTACGGCTGGATCTTCGGCGTCGGCGACGGCACCGCCAATGTGGGCCTCGGGCTGCTCAACACCAGCGCGCAGTTCAAGAACATCGACTACCGGGACCTGCTGCGGACCTGGTGCAAGGCCATGCCTCCCGAGTGGGAGTTCACCGAGGAGAACATGACGGCCCCCATCCGCGGCGCCGCGCTCCCCATGGCCTTCAACCGGCAGCCGCACTACACGCGCGGCCTGGTGCTCGTGGGCGACTCGGGCGGGTCGATCAACCCGTTCAACGGCGAGGGCATCGCCTACGCCATGGAGACCGGTGAGATCGCCGCGGAGGTCATCGCCAAGGCCCTCAGGGGCACCACCCCCGCGGACCGGGAACGCGCTCTGAGGACCTATCCTCAAGTGCTGAAGGACGCCTACGGCGGATACTTCACCCTGGGCAGGCTGTTCGTCGAGCTCATCGGAAAGCCGGGCGTGATGAGCTTCGGCACCAGGCACGGTCTCCCTCACCCGAGGCTGATGCGCTTCGCCATCAAACTCCTTGGTAATCTCACCGACCGGCGAGGCGATGCGTCAGACATGATCATTAACGCTCTCTCGAAGGTCGCCCCACCAGCATGAATCTCAGAACTGACAGATCCGGCTGCGCGCCCGCGCGCGCGGCGACTCCGGAGGAGGCGTAGCGATGGACCTTTACGTGCCCATCCTGGTGCTCGCCGTTCTCGCGGGGGGCTTCGCGATCTTCTCGGTCGCCATCGCTCCCTTCACCGGCCCCAAGCGCTGGAACCGCGCCAAGCTTGACGCCTATGAATGCGGCATCGAGCCGACGCCCCAGCCCGTCGGTGGTGGACGGTTCCCGCTCAAGTACATGGTCACCGCGATGCTCTTCATCGTGTTCGACATCGAGATCATCTTCCTCTACCCATGGGCGGTCTCGTTCGCGCCGCAGACGAACGACGCCGGCCAGGTGCTCAGCTCCGGTCTGGGGCTGTTCGCGCTCGTGGAGATGGTGCTGTTCATCGTCACCGTGCTCGTCGCCTATGCGTACGTGTGGCGCCGCAAGGGTCTGGACTGGGACTGAAAATGGGACTTGAAGAGAAACTCCCCAGCGGGTTCATCCTCAGCACGGTCGAGGCGGCCGCCGGATGGGCACGCAAGAACTCCGTGTGGCCCGCCACATTCGGCCTCGCCTGCTGTGCCATCGAGCTGATGGCCACCGGCGGCCCCCACTACGACCTGGCGCGCTTCGGCATGGAGCGCGCTTCGGCGTCTCCTCGCCAGGCCGACCTCATGATCGTCGCCGGCCGCGTCTCGCAGAAGATGGCGCCCGTGCTGCGGCAGATCTACGACCAGATGGCCGAGCCGAAGTGGGTCATCTCCATGGGCGTGTGCGCCTCCAGCGGCGGCATGTTCAACAACTACGCGATCGTGCAGGGCGTCGACCACGTCGTGCCCGTCGACATCTACCTGCCGGGCTGCCCGCCGCGGCCCGAGATGCTGATCGACGCGATCGTGAAGCTGCACGACAAGATCCAGAACATGAAGTTCGGCGCCCACCGCGCCAAGCAGATCGAGGAGCTCGAGCTGCAGGCGCTGCGGCCGCTGCCGCTGATCGACCAGGGAGCCTCGAAGTGACCTCGCCCGACAACCTCCCCGGTAGCCCGGAAAGCGGTGAGACCCCCGAGGCCGCGGTTCCCGCCATCCCCGAGGCGCCCATCGCCCGGCACGGCATGTTCGGCACCCAGGACTCCGGCGACACCTCCGGCTACGGCGGCCTCGTCGTGCGCCGGGCGCCGCAGCTGTCGACGCCCCGCCCGTACGGCGGCTACTTCGACGAGGTCGTGGACGGCCTGGCGCTCGACGACGCCATCGAGCGCGTGGTCGTCGACCGTGGCGAGCTGACCCTGCACGTCAAGCGGGACCGGCTGGTCGAGGTCTGCCAGAAGCTGCGCGACGACCCGGCCCTGCGCTTCGAGCTCTCGCTGGGCGTCACCGGCGTGCACTACCCGCACCTGACGGGCGAGGAGCTGCACGCGGTCATCCACCTGTGCTCGATCACCTACAACCGCCGCGTACGCGTCGAGGCCAGCGCTCCCGACTCCGACCCGCACATTCCATCGACCGTGGGCGTTTACCCTGGTCACGACTGGCATGAGCGTGAGGCGTACGACTTCTTCGGGATCATCTTCGACGGTCACCCCGCGCTCACCCGGATCATGATGCCGGACGACTGGGACGGCCACCCTCAGCGCAAGGACTACCCGCTCGGCGGCATCCCGGTCGAATACCGCGGCGCCACCATCCCCGCGCCCGACCAGAGGAGGAGCTACTCGTGAGCACCGCTTATGACGAGGCGACCGAGGGCAAGGTCTATTCGGTCAACGGCGGCGACTGGGACGAGGTCGTCACCGGAGCGCGCGACACCGAAGAAGAGCGCCTGGTCGTCAACATGGGCCCGCAGCATCCGTCCACGCACGGCGTGCTCCGCCTGGTCCTGACCCTCGACGGCGAGACGGTGACCGAGGCGCGCAGCGTCATCGGCTACCTGCACACCGGTATCGAGAAGAACATGGAATACCGGACGTGGACCCAGGGGACCACGTTCGTGACCCGCATGGACTACCTCTCGCCGATCTTCAACGAGACCGCCTACTGCCTGGGCGTGGAGAAGCTGCTCGGCATCGAGGACCGCATCCCGGACCGGGCGCAGGCCATCCGCGTGATGATGATGGAGCTCAACCGGATCTCCTCGCACCTGGTCGCGATGGGCACGTTCGGCATGGAGCTGGGCGCGACCACGCCGTTCCTCTTCGGCTATCGCGACCGCGAGATGATCATGGATCTCTTCGAGTACATCACCGGTCTGCGCATGAACCACGCCTACATCAGGCCGGGCGGCGTGAGCGTCGACCTGCCCGCGGGCGCGGTCGACAAGGTCGGTGAGTTCCTCAAGGAGATGCCCAAGCGGATCAAGGACATCCGCAAGCTCCTCGACGCCAACCCGGTCTACGTGCGCCGCACCAAGGACGTGGCCTACCTCGACCTGACCGGCTGCATGGCCCTGGGCATCACCGGCCCGATCATGCGCGCCGCCGGGCTCCCGTGGGACCTGCGCAAGTCGCAGCCCTACTGCGGCTACGAGACGTACGAGTTCGACGTCGCCACCGAGCGTGGCTGTGACGTCTACTCGCGCTACCTCGTGCGCATGAAGGAGATGGAAGAGTCCCTCAAGATCATTGAGCAGGCGCTCGACCGCATCGCCGGCCCGCTCAAGGGCGACCCGGTGATGATCGAGGACAAGAAGATCGGCTGGCCCGCGCAGCTCGCGCTCGGCCCCGACGGGTTCGGCAACTCGCCCGACCACATCGCCCACATCATGGGCTCCTCGATGGAAGCGCTCATCCACCACTTCAAGCTGGTGACCGAGGGCTTCCGGGTGCCGGCCGGGCAGGCGTACGCCAGCATCGAGTCGCCCAAGGGCGAGCTCGGCGCCCACGTGGTCAGCGACGGCGGCACCCGCCCCTACCGCGTGCACTTCCGCGAGCCGTCCTTCTGCAACCTGCAGGGTTTCCCCGCGATGGCAGAGGGCGGCCAGGTCGCCGACGTGATCGCCGCGGTGGCTTCTATCGACCCCGTCATGGGAGGTGTGGACCGGTGACTTATTCACCGGAGATCCGGGAGCGTCTGGAGCGAGACGCCAAGGAGATCATCGGGCGTTACCCGAAGACGCGCTCCGCACTGCTGCCGCTGCTCCACCTCGTGCAGTCGGAGGACGGCTACGTCTCCGACGACGGGCAGGAGTTCTGCGCGGAGATGCTGGGCGTCAGCAAGGCCGAGGTCACCGGCGTCGCGACCTTCTACACGATGTACAAGCGCAAGCCCGCCGGCGACTACCACGTCGGCGTGTGCATCAACGCGCTGTGCGCGGTCATGGGCGGCGACCAGATCTGGGACGAGCTGTCCGAGCACGTCGGCGTCGGCCACGAGGAGACGACCGCAGATGGCAAGATCTCGCTGGAGCGCCTCGAGTGCAACGCGGCCTGCGACTTCGCCCCCGTCATGATGGTCAACTGGGAGTTCTTCGACAACCAGACCCCCGAGTCGGCCAAGCAGCTCGTCGACGACCTGCGTGACGGCAAGGACGTGCGGCCGACCCGCGGCCCGAAGAAGCTCTGCAGCTTCAAGGACGCCTCGCGCGTGCTCGCCGGCCTGCCCGACGACCTGGCGGGCGACGGCCCGTCGGCCGCCGGCGCCTCGCTGGAGGGCCTGAAGGTCGCCAAGGCCAACGGATGGAAGGCCCCCGAGGCATGAGCACGACTTTGACACCGGTCCTGACCGCGAACTGGGACCAGCCCAACTCCTTCACCATCGACGTCTACGGCGAGTACGAGGCGGCGAAGAAGGCGCTGGCCATGGACCCTGACGCCGTGATCCAGGCGGTCAAGGACTCGGGCCTGCGCGGCCGCGGCGGCGCGGGCTTCCCCACCGGCATGAAGTGGGGCTTCATCCCGCAGGGCGACGGCAAGCCGCACTATCTCGTCGTCAACGCCGACGAGTCGGAGCCGGGCACCTGCAAGGACATCCCGCTGATGATGGCCAACCCGCACTCGCTGGTCGAGGGCATCATCATCACGGCCTATGCGATCCGGGCCAACCACGCCTTCATCTACGTGCGCGGCGAGGTGCTCCACGTGATCCGGCGGCTGCACGCGGCCGTGCGGGAGGCGTACGAGAAGGGCTACCTCGGCACCGACATCCTCGGCTCCGGCTACGACCTCGAGCTGGTCGTGCACAGCGGCGCCGGCGCGTACATCTGCGGCGAGGAGACGGCGCTGCTCGACTCGCTGGAGGGCTTCAGAGGTCAACCGCGACTCAAGCCCCCGTTCCCCGCCGTGGCGGGCCTGTACGCCTCGCCGACTGTCGTGAACAACGTCGAGTCGATCGCCAGTGTTCCCTCGATCATCGGCAACGGCGCCGACTGGTTCGCCGGGATGGGCACCGAGAAGTCCAAGGGCTTCGGCATCTTCTCGCTGAGCGGCCACGTCACCAGGCCCGGCCAGTACGAGGCGCCGCTCGGCATCACGCTGCGCGAGCTCCTCGACATGGCGGGCGGCATCAGGGCCGGTCACCAGATCAAGTTCTGGACCCCGGGCGGCTCCTCCACGCCGATCTTCACCGACGAGCACCTCGACGTGCCGCTCGACTTCGAGGCGGTCGGCGCCAAGGGCTCCATGCTCGGCACCCGCGCCCTGCAGATCTTCGACGAGACCACCTGCGTGGTCCGCACGGTGCTGCGCTGGACCGAGTTCTACGCCCACGAGTCCTGCGGCAAGTGCACGCCCTGCCGCGAGGGCACGTACTGGCTCAAGCAGGTGCTCAAGCGCCTGGAGAAGGGCCAGGGCACCGAAGAGGACCTGACCACGATCACCGACATCGCGGACAACATCCTGGGCCGCTCGTTCTGCGCCCTGGGCGACGGCGCGACCAGCCCGATCCACTCCTCCGTGAAGTACTTCCGCGACGAGTACCTCAAGCACTTCGAGATCGGCGGCTGTCCGTTCGACCCGAAGAAGTCCACTCTCTGGGGTGAGCAGTGACAGTCGTAGAGACCGAGACGAACCTGGTGACCCTGACCATCGACGGGTTCCAGGTCAGCGTGCCCAAGGGCACCTTGATCATCAGGGCCGCCGAGCTCCTGGGCATCCAGATCCCCAGGTTCTGCGACCACCCGCTGCTCGACCCGGCGGCCAACTGCCGCCAGTGCCTGGTCGACATCCCCGACGCGGGCAACGGCCGCGGCTTCCCCAAGCCGCAGCCGTCGTGCGCGATCGAGGTCGCCGAGGGCATGGTCGTGCAGACGCAGCTCACCTCGCCGGTCGCCGAGAAGGCGCAGCGCGGGGCCATGGAGCTGCTCCTCATGAACCACCCGCTCGACTGCCCGGTCTGCGACAAGGGCGGCGAGTGCCCCCTGCAGAACCAGGCCATGTCCAACGGCCAGGGCGAGTCCCGGTTCCAGGAGCAGAAGCGGACCTTCCCCAAGCCGCTGCCGCTGTCCACGCAGGTGCTGCTCGACCGCGAGCGCTGCGTCCAGTGCGCCCGGTGCATCCGCTTCTCCGACCAGATCGCCGGTGACCCGCTCATCGAATTCTTCGAGCGCGGGGCCAAGGAGCAGGTGCGCACCGCCGAGGGCAAGCCGTTCAACTCCTACTTCTCCGGCAACACGGTGCAGATCTGCCCGGTCGGCGCGCTGACCGGCGCCGCCTACCGGTTCCGGGCCCGCCCGTTCGACCTGGTCTCCACTCCGAGCGCGTGCGAGCACTGCGCCGCCGGTTGCGCCCAGCGCACCGACCACCGGCGCGGCCGGGTCACCCGCCGCCTGGCGGGCAACGACCCGCAGGTCAACGAGGAGTGGAACTGCGACAAGGGCCGCTGGGCCTTCACCTACGCCCAGCAGCCCGACCGGCTGAAGACGCCGCTGGTCCGCAACGAGGAGGGCGTGCTCGTGCCCGCCTCGTGGCCGGAGGCGCTGGCGGTGGCCGCCGAGGGCCTGGCCAAGGCCCGCGGCAAGGCCGGCGTGCTGGTCGGCGGCCGGGTCACGGTCGAGGACTCGTACGCGTACGCCAAGTTCGCCCGCCTGGCCCTGGGCGGCAACGACATCGACTTCCGCGCCCGGCCGCACTCCGCCGAGGAGGCGCAGTTCCTGGCCCACGCGGTGGCCGGCAAGGGCATCGAGGTCAGCTACACCGACCTCGAGAAGGCCCCCCACGTGCTGCTCGTCGGGTTCGAGCCCGAGGAGGAGTCGCCGATCGTCTTCCTGCGCCTGCGCAAGGCGTGGCAGAAGAAGGGCCTCAAGGTCACCTCGATCGCCCCGTTCGCCTCGCCCGGCCTGGTCAAGATGGGCGGCACGCTCATCCGCACCGCGCCCGGCACCGAGGCCGACGCGATCGGCGACCTGGTCGGCACGCTGGCCGAGGGCACGATCGTGTTCGCCGGCGAGCGCCTGGCCACCGTGCCCGGCGCCCTGTCCGCCGTGGTGCGGCTCGCCAACGCCTCCGGCGCCAGGCTCGCCTGGGTGCCGCGCAGGGCGGGTGAGCGCGGCGCGGTCGAGGCCGGCGCGCTGCCCAACCTGCTGCCGATCGGCCGCCCGGTCGACGACGAGACCGCCAGGGCCGAGGTCGCCAGGGCGTGGAACGTGGCCTCGCTGCCCGCCACCCCCGGCCGCGACACGACCGGCATCCTGGAGGCCGCCCGCGCCGGTGAGCTGGACGCGCTGGTCGTGGCCGGCGTCGACCCCTACGACCTGGCCGACCCGGCGGCGGCGCTCGACGCGCTCGAGCACACGCCGTTCATCGTCAGCCTGGAGATCCGCGCCAGCGCCGTCACCGACCGCGCCGACGTGGTCCTGCCCGTCGCCGCGGTTCAGGAGAAGGGCGGCACGTTCGTCAACTGGGAGGGCAGGGGCCGCTCGTTCGAGGCGCCGCTGAAGGTGCCCGGCCTGCAGAGCGACCTGGCCGTGATCGGCAACCTGGCCGACCGGATGGACGTCCACCTGGGCCTGCCGGACGCCAAGGCCGCCAGGCGGGAGCTGTCCGGCCTGGGCGCCTGGCGCGGCAGCCGCGTCACCGCCCCGCACACCGCCACCCGCGCCCAGGTCGCCCCGGCGGCCGGCGAGGCGCTGCTGGCGACCTGGCACCTGCTGCTCGACGAGGGCAGGCTGCAGGACGGCGAGCCGTACCTGGCGGGCACCGCCCGCGCCGCCGAGGCGCTGGTCTCCGAGAGCACGGCGGCCGAGCTCGGGGTCGCGGATGGCGACAAGCTCGTCGTCGGCGACAGCGTCACCCTGCCCGTGCGCGTCGCCGACCTGCCGGACCGGGTCGTCTGGGTGCCTGCGAACTCCGGCGGCTGCTCGGTCACCCGTGACCTGCACGCGGTGGCCGGCGACATCGTCACCATCGGGAGCGCCTCATGACCCACGTTCTCGCGGCCGATCCCACCCTCGCCGACTTCGGCAAGGACCCGCTGTGGATCACCATCATCAAGGCCGTGATGCTGTTCGCCTTCCTGATGCTGGGCATCCTGTTCGGCGTCTGGTTCGAGCGCAAGCTGATCTCCAGGATGCAGAACCGGTACGGCCCCAACCGGGCCGGCAAGTTCGGCCTCCTGCAGTCGGTGGCCGACGGCCTGAAGATGGGCCTGAAGGAGGACCTCTTCCCGCGGACCGTGGACAAGGTGCTCTACCTGCTGGCCCCGGTCATCATGGTGGTCCCGGCGTTCCTGGCCTTCTCGATCGTGCCGTTCGCGCCGATGGTCAACCTGTTCGGCGTGCAGACGCCGCTGCAGATGGTGGACCTGCCGGTGGCCGTGCTGTTCATGCTCGCCATGGGCGCGGTGTCGGTCTACGGCGTGGTGCTGGCCGGATGGTCGTCGCGCTCGCCGTACGCGCTGCTGGGCGGTCTTCGGTCGGCGGCGCA
>NZ_JBSGFQ010000031.1:0-117671 GCF_053603495.1 Nonomuraea sp. NPDC004186
GCCCCGGCCTGGCCCCCGCCCCCGTCGGCGCGGTCGAGGAGGCGCTGGCGGCCGGCGACGATGCCATGGTCAGCCTGCTCAACGTCGGGGGCAGGCTGCTGGCGCTGGTGCTCGTGCGCGGCCGGTGCCATCTGTACGAGCTCAGCGCGTACGAACCGGTCGCCGAAGCCGCCCGCCGACTGGCCGGAGACCTCAACGCGCAGGCCGGGCGCACCCTGCGGCCCGCGCTGAGAGAGGTGATCGAGGCGTCCGTCCGGCGGCAGCTGGCGACCATCACCGGCGCGGTCATGGCGCCCCTGCGGCAGGTGTTGTCCGGCGCGCGGGGGATCGTCGTCATCCCGACGATGGGCCTGTCCGCCGTGCCCTGGGGCCTGCTGCCCGACCTGCGCGGCCGGCCCCTGGTGGTGGCGCCGTCCGCGCTGGTGTGGCTGTCGGCCCGGCGCGGGCGGGCGCCGTACGGGCCCGACGGCCCGCCCGTCCTGGTCGCCGGGCCCGGCCTGGACCACGCCGAGACGGAGGTCGAGCGGCTCGCGGCCGTGCACCCCAAGGCGCGCCGGCTCAGCGGCGGGCTGGCCACCGTGTCGGCCACGCTGGAGGCGCTGGACGGCGCGTCCCTCGCCCATTTCGCCGCGCACGGGCACCACGAGCGCGAGAACGTGTTCTTCTCCCGCCTGGACCTGGCCGACGGGCCGCTCATGGCGTACGACCTGCAGCGGCTCGGCCGGGCCCCCGGGCACGTCGTCCTGTCGGCGTGCGACGTGGGCCAGGCGGTGGTACGGGCGGGGGACGAACTGCTCGGCTTCACCGCGGCGCTGCTCCATCTGGGCACGTCCACCGTCATCTCCAGCCCCACCCGGGTGCCGGACCACGTCGCCGAGGCGGTCATGACGGCCTACCACCGGGGCGTGGCCGAGGGCGCGGCCCCGGCCGACGCGCTGGCGGCGGCGTCGGCGGGGGAGCCCGCCGCCACGTTCATGTGCTTCGGCGCCGGCTGATCACAAGAGGTTCGGCCGGGCGGCCGGAGCCCGCCCGGGTGGAGCGTTCCTAGGAGGCCAGGGCGGCGGTGATGGCGCCCTCGACCGTGTCGTGCACGGGCACGTGGGCGATGACGCCGGTCAGCTCGAAGAGCCGGGCGGGCATGCGCTGGACGGCGGCCAGGTGGACCGCGCCGCCGTCCTTGAGGCAGTTGGTGGCGCAGGTCAGCAGCACGTGCAGACCCGAGCTGTCCATGAACGGCACCTCCGACAGGTCGAACACCAGCCTCCCCGCGGGCGCCGGCTGGACCCGCGCGATGTACGCCTCGAGCTGGGCGCGGTTGGCGGCGTCCATCTCACCGATCACGGCGATCACGGTCACGCCGGGCAGTTGCTGGTGCGCCAGCCTCAGTCGCGGCATCTATGCCTTCACCGCTCTCGCCCGGCTTAAGTTGACCATCAATGAAGGATAATGCGCCGGAGACGTTGGCGATATCCCGGTTTTTCGTCAGTGACCGTGACCGTGGCCGTGGCCGACGAACGCCGCGGCCGGTCGGCCCGGCGGCACCAGCCCCAGCGAGACGGCCGCCGCGACCACCGCGACGACGGCGCACAGCGTGAGCCCCGCGACGAAACCTCCGACGCCTCCCGCCGAGCCGGGCGCGAGGCTCGACGCGGCGACCGTCGAGACGGCGGCCACGCCGATCGAGCCGCCGAGCTCGTGGAAGGTGTTGATGACGCCGGACGCCACGCCGTTCTCGCCGGGCGGGATGTTCGCCATGGTCGTCGTGGTGGCCGTCACGAACGCCGGCCCGATGCCCAGCGCCGCCAGGACGAAGCCCGGCAGCAGCGTGGTGTACGCGCTCGCGTCCGGTGAGATGCGCGTCATCAGGGCCGCCCCCGCCGCGGTCAGCACGAAGGACGCCACCGCCACCGGCCGCCCGCCGATCCTGCCGATGAGATGCCCGCCGAGCTGCGCCCCGATGGTGATCGCGATCGCCACGGGCAGGAAGAGCAGGCCCGTCTCCAGCGCGCTGAACCTCAGCACGTGCTGGAGGTAGAGCGAGCTGAGGAAGAACAGCCCCAGCATCAGCCCCGTCGCCATCAGCATGACGAACGTCCCCGAGATCACCGGCCGCCTGGCCAGGGTCTCGGCGCGCATCAGCGGTGACCGTACCGACCGCTCGACCACCACGAACAGGACATAAAGCAGCACCGAACCGGCCAGCGGCAGCACCGTGCCCGCAGCGCCCCAGCCGGCGTCGCCGGCCGTCACCAGCCCGTAGATCAGCAGCGCCGTCGCCAGCGTGACCACCAGCGCGCCGGGCACGTCGACCCGCTCGCCCCGCCCGCGCGCGGGCGGCACCAGGGCGGGCACGGCCGCCAGCACCACCAGCCCGATCGGGACGTTGACGAAGAACACCCACGACCACCCCGGCCCGGCGGTCAGCACGCCGCCGACCAGCACGCCCAGGGCCGCCCCGGTGCCGCCGATGGCCGCCCAGACGCCGAGCGCCCGGCCGCGCCGCTCACCCGTGAAGGTGGTGGTGATCACGGCCAGCGCGGCGGGGGAGAGCAGCGACGCGCCGACTCCCTGCAGCGCCCGTCCGGCGATGAGCGCGGCGCCGCTGCCGGCCAGCCCGCACAGCAGCGAGGCCGCCGTGAACAGCCCCAGGCCCGCCAGGAGCGTGCGGCGCGCGCCCAGCGCGTCCGCGAGCCGCCCGCCGAGCACCATCAGCCCGCCGAAGCAGAGCGTGTACGTGGTCACGACCCAGGTGAGGGACTCGCGGTCGAGCGCGAGGTCCACGCCGATGGTCGGCAAGGCCACCTGTACGACGGTGATGTCCACGATCAGCATGAACTGGGCCAGGCACAGCAGCACCAGCACACCCCATCCGCCGGTGCGCCGCCCGGCGGGAGCCGTATCAAGGCTCATCGGATACCCTCCTTAACTTGAACACTGATGTTCAAGTTAGCACGCATGAACCATACGTGGGTAGGGCATGCTGAAGGGCCGCGGGAGCCCGCGGTCAGGGCCGGTAGGGTTACGGCCGGGTGGGGGCGAGCAGCGAGAGCATCGTCCTGGTCAGCACCAGCTCGACCTCCTCGGGCACGAGCCGCCCCGCCTCACGCTCCTGCGCGGCGGCGTGGATGATCGAGAAGAACGTCGTCACCAGCCACTCCGACGGCAGGTCCGTACGGAACTCGCCCGTGCGCTGCCCGCGCACGATGAGCCGCTCCACCCGCCGCAGCGGCCTTTCGTGGTGCTCCCTGATCCGCTCCGTGGCCAGCACCCGGTCGGCGGCCACGAACAGCCGGCGGTGCCGGTCGAGCACCTCCCACGACGAGCGCAGCAGCCGCGCCATGGCCTCGGGCGCGGGGGCCGTGTCGAGCGAGTCGTCCGCCAGCACCGCGTCCGCCACCTCGACCGCGTGGTCGAGCACCGCGTCCACGAGCGCCTCCCGCGACGGGAAGTGGCCGTACAGCGTCACCCGGCCCACCCCAGCGGCCTTGGCGACGTCCGCCACGCTGGCCGTGGGATCGGCGCTGAGCAACCTGGTGCCGGCTTCGAGGATCGCGGCGATGTTGCGCTCGGCGTCCGCGCGCCGGGCGGGTACGGGCTGTCGTGCCGCGGTCTTGGCCATGCGACCAGCCTACGACGCCGCGCGGGTCACAGCTCCAGGACATGGTCCAGCAGCGACTGCAGCGTGACCGCACCCACCAGCCGGCCCCCGTCGACCACGGCGACCAGCGGGCTGCGCGTGCGCGCCATCAACGCCGCCAGCTCCAGCACGGTCGCCTTCAGGTCGGCGACCGGCAGCTCCTTCGGCTGCTCGGGCAGGCACTCCCGCACGGTCCTGCCCCCGAGCCGCCGCAGGAACAGGTCGGCGTGGGCCTCGTCCACCACCCGGGCCAGCGCCGGGTCGTCCTGGCAGTAGGCGGGCACCGCCAGCCGCAGCACCTGGGTGCCGGGCAGGATGCTGAGGGGGCGCCCGTCGGGATCGACGAGGATGAGCCCCGGCAGGTCCTGCTCCGCCAGGAGCTTCGCGGCTTCCAGCGCCGGGGTGTCCAGAGTGACCGTCGGGAAATCGACGGCGAGATCGCGTGCGCGCATCAGTGGCCTCCGGCGCCCAGCCTACGTCGCCGCCGCCTGCCTCCGGCGGGAGGCGGGGGCGTCAAAAGCGCGCAGGGTTCGCGTCAAGGACGCGTAAGTGCGCCGGCGTCACCCGGGCCTGTTACGGTAGTGCGCGGTGCGCCGGGAAGTCTGGTCGGCTCGGATTTCGGCTGGGGTTCGACGGGGGAGGCGCTCTCGATGCGTGACCTGTGTGGCGGGGCCAGGTGATGAGCATGATGCCGTCGTTCTTGACCCGTTTCCGGCACCCGGCTCAGGTCGTGGCCGCCGGGTTCGTGCTGGCCATCGGGATCGGCACCGTGCTGCTGGCCCTCCCGATCGCCACCACCGAGCGCGCGCCCGCCGACTGGGTCGTGGCCCTGTTCACCGCCACCTCGGCCGTCTGCGTCACCGGGCTGGTGATCGTGGACACCGAGTCGCACTGGTCGGTGTTCGGGGAGGTGGTGATCGCGGGGCTCGTGCAGGTGGGCGGGCTGGGGATCATGACGATGGCCACCCTGTTCACCCTGCTCGTCTCCGGCCGGCTCGGGCTGCGGGCCAGGATCGCGGCGCAGGCGGAGACCAAGACGCTGAGCATGAGCGACGTGCGCCGCGTCGTGCGCAAGGTGGTCCTGTTCAGCCTCGTGTGCGAGGTCGTCGCCGCCGTCGTGCTCACCGCCCGGTTCGCCATCGGGTACGGCGAGCCGCTGGGCCGGGCCGCCTACCTGGGCGCCTTCCACGCGGTCACGGCCTTCAACAACGCCGGGTTCGCGCTCTGGCCGGACAACCTCATGCGGTTCGTCGCCGACCCGTGGATCTGCCTGACCATCGCGCTCGCGGTCATCGTCGGCGGGCTCGGCTTCCCCGTGGTGTTCGAGCTGGCCCGCTCCTGGCGCCACCCGCGCAAGTGGAGCGTGCTGACCCGGGTCACCGTGGGCGTGAGCGTCACCCTGCTGGTGCTGGGCACCCTGGTCTTCCTGATGACCGAGTGGCGCAACCCCCGCACGCTGGGCGCGCTCGACGATCCCGGCAAGCTGCTGGCCGCGTTCTTCGCCGCGGTCATGCCTCGCTCGGCCGGGTTCAACACCCTGGACATCTCCCAGATGTACCCGTCGAGCTGGCTGGCCACCGACGTGCTGATGTTCATCGGCGGCGGCAGCGCGGGCACGGCGGGCGGGCTCAAGGTGACCACGTTCGGGCTGCTGGCGTTCGTCGTCTGGGCCGAGGTGCGCGGCGAGAGCCGGGTCAACATCGGCCATCGCAGGCTCCCCGAGGCCACGCAGCGCCAGGCAGTCACGATCACGGTGCTGGGCGTCACGCTGGTCGCCGTGTCCACGTACGTGCTGCTCGCGCTCACCCCGCACGGCCTGGACCAGGTGCTGTTCGAGGTGGTCGCGGCGTTCGGCACGGCGGGGCTGAGCACCGGCATCACCCCGAGCCTGGGCGTGGCCGGTCACCTGCTGCTGACGGTGCTGATGTTCATCGGCAGGATCGGCCCGCTCACCATGGGCTCCGCGCTGGCGCTCAACCAGCGCTCCCGACATTACGAGCTACCCGAGGAGCGAGTCATCGTTGGCTGACAACAACCCCGTCGTGGTCATCGGCCTCGGCCGGTTCGGCACGTCGCTGGCGCTGGAGCTGACCCGGCGCGGCACCGAGGTCCTAGCCATCGACCACCGGCCCAAGGTCACGCAGAGCCTGGCCGGGCGGATCACGCAGATCGCGACCGCGGACGCCACCGACATGGAGGCGCTGCGCCAGCTCGGCGTGCCCGACTTCTACCAGGCGGTGGTGGCCGTCGGCGGTGACATCGAGGCGAGCATCCTCACCACGTCGCTGCTGGTCGAGCTCGAGATCAACGACATCTGGGCCAAGGCGATCAGCACCCAGCACGGCCGCATCCTGAGCCGCATCGGCGCCCACCACGTCGTCTTCCCCGAGCACGACATGGGCGAGCGGGTGGCCCACCTGGTGAGCGGGCGCATGCTCGACTACATGCAGGTGGACGAGGACTTCGCGCTGGCCAAGACCACCCCGCCCAAGGAATACGTCGGCGTCCCGCTCGGCCGCTCCAACCTGCGCCGCAAGTACGGCGTCACGATCGTGGCGGTCAAGGCGCCGGGCGAGGAGTTCACCTACGCCACCGCCGAGACCGAGCTGTCCTACGGCGACGTCGTCCTCGTCTCCGGCCGGACCGAGCAGATCGAGCGCTTCGCCGAGCTGCCCTAGCGGAGCCGGCCGAAGAACTCGCGCAGGTCCGTCACCAGCAGGTCCGGGGTCTCCAGCGCCGCGAAGTGGCCCCCGCGGCCGAACTCCGTCCAGCGCACCACGTTGTGCACCCGATCGGCCAGCGGGCGCACCGAGAAGTCCGTCGGGAAGACGGCCGCCGCGGTGGGCACCGTGCCCCGCTCCCTGGGCGCCCACGCGCTGAAGTCGTTGAACCGCTCGTAGTACGTGTGCGCCGTCGACCCCGCCGTCTGCGTGAACCAGTAGATGCTGACGTCGGTGAGGATCCGGTCGCGGTCCACGGCGTCCTCGGGCAGCTTCGCCTCGGGGTCCGTCCAGTCCTTGAACTTCTCCACGATCCAGGCGAGTTGCCCGGCCGGCGAGTCGTGCAGCGCGGCGGCGATGGTCTGCGGCCGGGTGCCGTGCAGCTGCATGTACGCCCCGAGCTTGTCCTGCCACTCCCGCATCCCGGCCATCCGCGCCTGCTCGGCCTCGTTCAGCGAGCCCGTCACGGCCGGGTCGGGGAAGGTGAGCAGCCCGTTGACGTGCACGCCGACGACGTGGTCCGGCGCGGCCCGGCCCATCAGGGGAGCGATGAAGGCGCTCACGTCGCCGCCCTGGACGCCGTACCGCTCGTACCCGATCCGGGACATCAGCTCCACGAGCGCGGCCGCCGTGCGGCCGTCCGTCCAGCCGGCGCCCGGCAGCGGGCCGGAGAAGCCGTAGCCGGGCAGCGACGGGATGACCAGGTGGAAGGCGTCGGCGGCGGCGCCGCCGTGCGCGACCGGGTCGGTGAGCGGGCCGATGACGTCGAGGAACTCGACGACCGAGCCGGGCCAGCCGTGCAGGAGCAGCAGCGGGGTGGCGTCCGGCTCGGCGGAGCGGACGTGCAGGAAGTGCACGTCCGCGCCGCCGACCGTGGTCGTGAACTGCGGGTACGCGTTCAGCGCCGCCTCCTGGGCGCGCCAGTCGAAGCCGTCGGCCCAGTACGCGGCCAGGTCGCGCAGGTAGCCGGTGGGCACGCCGCGCTCCCAGCCGGTGCCGGGCAGCTCGGGGGCCCAGCGCGTACGCCGGAGGCGCTCGCGCAGGTCGTCGAGGTCGGCCTGCGGGATGTCGATGCGATAGGGGGTGATGCCGCTGTTCGTCATGCCTGAGACAGTAGAAGGGATTGGTGACAGGTTCTGGCACCGATGTCCGGCAGAATCATCCTCATGTTGGAGACCTCGGCGCGGCTGCTCCGCCTGCTGTCCCTGCTCCAGTCGCGCATGGATTGGAGCGGCGCCGAGCTGGCCGGACGGCTGGAGGTCGGCCTGCGCACCGTGCGGCGCGACATCGAGCGGCTGCGCGAGCTCGGCTATCCCGTGGACGCCACCCCCGGCGTGGCCGGCGGCTACCGGCTCGGCGTGGGCGCCGCGCTGCCGCCGCTGCTGCTGGACGACGAGGAGGCGGTGGCCGTGGCGATCAGCCTGCGTACGGCCGCGACCGGCAGCGTCGCCGGGCTGGAGGAGGTCGCGCTGCGGGCGCTGGCCAAGCTCCACCAGGTGCTGCCGTCTCGGCTGCGGCACCGGGTGAGCGCGTTCCAGGCGGCGACGGTGCCGCTGGCGGGCGCGGCGGCCCCGGAGGTGAACGCCGACGTGCTGGCCGGGCTCGCCGCCGCCTGCCGCGACCACCGGCGCCTGCGGCTGCGCTACCGGGGGCGGGACGGCGTCACGGCGCGCGAGGTGGAGCCGCACCGGCTCGTGCACACGCCGCGCCGCTGGTACCTGCTGGCGTGGGACGTGGCCAAGGAGGACTGGCGGACGTTCCGGGTGGACCGGATCGAGGATCCCCTGGGGGAGCCGGGAGCCCGGTTCACGCCGCGTGCGGCGCCCCAGGAGGACGTGGCCGCGTACGTCTCGCGCGCCATCACCTCCGCGCCCTACCGCTACCGGGCGCGCATCCTCTTCCACGCGCCCATGGAGGCGGTCGCGCCGCGCACCTCGCCGGGGGCCGGGCGGCTGGCGGCGGTGGACGAGCGCACGTGCCTGTTCGAGGCCGGCTCCAACTCGCTGGAGGAGCTGGCGATCCACGTCGCGGCCAAGGGCTTCGACTTCGAGGTGCTCGACCCGCCCGAGCTGGTGCCGGTGCTGCGCGAGGTCGCCGACCGCCTCATGAGAGCGGGCTCGCGAGCGTAAGGTACGGGGACATGTCCGACGAACTTCCCATGACCGTGGACGAGGCCGTCGCCGCCGAGCGGTCCGGCCGGCACGTCAAATATCTGTACTTCTGGGGCCACCAGCCCGCCCGCGACGGCGGCGTCGGACCGGGCTGCCTCAGCCAGTGGTGGCCGGTCACCTTCACGGAGGACGGCCACACGTACGCCTCGGCCGAGCACTACATGATGGCGCACAAGGCGTGGCTGTTCGGCGACGGGGAGAGCGCGGACAAGATCCTCGAGGCCGGCCACCCGGGCGAGGCCAAGGCGCTGGGCCGGACCGTACGGGGCTTCGACGAGCCCACGTGGGACGCCCACCGCTTCGGCATCGTGGTGCGCGGCAACGTCGCCAAGTTCGGGGCGCACGACGACCTGGCGGAGTTCCTGCTCGGCACGTCGAGCCGGGTCCTGGTGGAGGCGAGCCCGCTGGACCGGGTGTGGGGCATCGGGCTGGCGGCCTCGGACGAGCGGGCCGCGTCACCGGCCGCGTGGCAGGGTGCCAACCTGCTCGGCTTCGCGCTGATGGCCGCCCGCGACACCCTGCGCGCCCGCCGTCAGGAGGGGAACCGCAGGTAGCCGGGTGGCACGTGGTCGGCCAGCCACACCCCGTTGGCGCTGACCCGGAACTCGTGCCCGCCGGCGTGCATCGCCTCGGCCGCGACCACCAGCACCACGGGCACGCCCCGCCGGGCCCCCACCCGCGTCGCCGTCTCCCGGTCGGGCGACAGGTGCACGTGGTGCCGGTTCATGGGCCGCAGCCCCTCCTCCTTGATCGCCGCCAGGAACCGGCCAACGGTGCCGTGGTAGAGCACCTCGGGCGGCCGCACGGCGGGCAGGTCGAGATCCACCGGCACCGAGTGCCCCTGGCTCGCCCGGATCCGGCCGTCCTCGATCGCGTAGCGCCGCTTGTCGTTGGCCTCGACGACCTTCCACAGCTCCGCGGCGGTGATCGGGAACCCGTGCTCGGCCGCCGCCCGCAGCAGGGTGTCCACCGGCACCCACCCGTTCGGGTCCAGCGTGAGGCCGATGCGCCCCGGGTCGTGCCGCAGGTGCCTGGCCAGATATTTGGAAACGCGTATCAAGCGCCGTTCGTCCATCACCGCCATGATCCCGCGCCCGTCAACCGGGTTTCGACGTGACTGTCCCCGGGTGTCGCAGCCCGCCTGCGACGTCCCGCAAAGTTACCTTTGACCTGGGGGAACTCCTTGCCGGGGGAAGGACAGGACAGACATGAGCCACACCGACGACTTCGTGCTGGACGTCACCAGAATCCGTGACCAAGTGCGGCAGAAGATGAACGAAGGTCCGATCACGGGCACCTTCGGGCACGACCCGCAGAAGGTCATCAACATCCTCAACGATGTCATCGCGACCGAGGTGGTGTGCTGGCTCAGGTACACCAGGCACGCCATCTCGGCCAAGGGGATCGACCGGGCGCAGGTGTCGGCGGAGTTCACCGAGCACGCCCAGGAGGAGCTGCAGCACGCGCTGCGCGCCGCCGAGCGCGTGAGCCAGCTCGGAGGGGAGCCCGACTTCGACCCCGCCAGCCTCGTGCAGCGCTCCCACACCGACTACCAGGTCCCCGCCGACACCGACCTGCGCGGCCTGCTGGAGGCGAACCTCTGGGCCGAGCGCATCGTCATCTCCACCTACCAGGAGATCATCCGCTGGCTGGGCGAGGGCGATCCGACGACGCGGCGGCTCATGGAGTCGATCCTCGAAGAGGAAGAAGAGCACGCCGACGACCTCACCGATCTGCTCGGCGTCTAGGGCCGGGCGGCGGACGATGGCGGGCGAAGCTATGGACAGCCTGATCAGAACACCGGCCGCGCGCCCGCGCCGGCCGCTCGAGATCGACGTGGAGCCGCTCCAGCGGCGGCTGGAGGAGACGGTCGACGGCGAGATCCGGTTCGACACCGGCAGCCGCGCCGCCTACGCGCGGGACGCCTCCAACTACCGGCAGGTGCCCATCGGCGTCGTGGTGCCCTACACGCTCGACGCCGGGGTGGCGGCGGTGGCCGCGTGCCGCTCCCGCGACGTGCCGGTGCTGTCCCGGGGCGGTGGCACCAGCCTGGCCGGGCAGTGCTGCAACGTGGCCGTGGTGATCGACTGGTCCAAGCACTGCGGCGCGGTCGAGTCCGTGGACGTCGCGGGCAGGCGGATCACGGTGCAGGCCGGCGCCGTGCTGGACGGGGTCAACCACGTGCTGGAGCCGGAGGGCCTGATGGTCGGGCCCCGGCCGTCCAGCCATCCGACCTGCACCATCGGCGGCATGATCGGCAACAACTCGTGCGGGGCGTCCGCGCAGGCGTACGGGAAGATGTCGGAGTCGGTGCTGCGGCTGGAGATCCTCACCTACGACGGCGTGCGCATGTGGGTCGGCCCGACCGACGACGACGAGTACGCCAGGATCCAGGCCGTGGGCGGGCGGCCGGCCCAGCTCTACCGGCAGCTGCGCGAGCTGCGCGACGACACCATGGAGCTGGTGCGCACCCGCTTCCCCAAGCTGGAGCGGCGCATCTCCGGCTACAACCTCGACCAGCTCCTGCCCGAGAACGGCTTCAACCTGGCCCGCGCCCTCGTCGGGAGCGAGGGCACGCTGGTGACCGTGCTGCGCGCCGAGCTGGCCGTGGTGCCGAGGCCGGCCGCGCGGTCGCTGGCGGTGCTCGGCTTCGAGGACATCTTCGCGGCGGCCGACGCCGTCCCCGCCGTGGCCGGGCACCGGCCGCTGGCGCTGGAGGCCATGGACGACCGGATGTGCCGGCTCGCCCGCCAGGAGCGGCCCGACGATCCCGCGCTCCGCGACCTGCCGGAGGGGCGGGGGTGGCTGCTGGTGCAGTTCGGCGGCGACACCGCCGAGGAGGCGCTCGAACGGGCGCAGGGGCTGATGCGCGACGTGGGGCGGCACGCGACCCACACCTTCCTCGGCGACCCGGCCAAGGAGGACGAGCTGTGGCGCTGGCGCGAGGCCAGCCTGGGCGTGGAGGCGTACCCGCCGGAGGGCCGGGAGACGTACGAGGGCTGGTCGGACGCGGCCGTGCCGCCCGAGCGGCTGGGCACGTACCTGCGCGACTACGAGCAGCTGCTGCGCCGCCACGGCTACGCGGGCTCGGCCCTGTACGGGCATTTCGGACAGGGATGCGTGCACGGGAGGCTCCCGCTCGACCTGCACACCGACGACGGAATCGCCCGATTCCGGGCGTTCGCGGAGGAGGCGGCCGATCTGGTGGCCGCCTTCGGCGGCTCGCTGTCGGGGGAGCACGGCGACGGGCAGGCGCTGGCCGAGCTGCTGCCGCGCATGTACGGCGACGAGGTGGTGGAGGCGTTCGGCCGGTTCAAGGCCGTCTTCGACCCGCGCAACCGGATGAACCCCGGCAAGGTCGTCCACCCCAACCGCCTCGACCAGGACCTCGCCCAGCGGCACTTCTACCCGCTGGAGCCCCGGCAGAAGTCCTTCGACTACCAGGGCGACCACGGCCGGTTCGGGCACGCCGCCACCCGGTGCGTCGGGATCGGCAAGTGCCGCCAGGACACCTTCGAGGGCGGGGTGATGTGCCCCAGCTACCGGGTGACGCGCGAGGAGGAGCACTCCACGCGGGGACGGGCCCGGCTGCTGGGGGAGATGGTGCGCGGCGAGCTGATCACGGACGGCTGGCGCTCGGCCGCCGTGCGCGACGCGCTCGACCTGTGCCTGGCCTGCAAGGGCTGCCGGTCCGAGTGCCCGGTGAACGTCGACATGGCCACGTACAAGGCCGAGTTCCTGTCCCACCACTACCGGCGCCGGATCCGGCCCCGCGAGCACTACTCCATGGGCTGGCTGCCGATGTGGGCGGCGCTCGCCTCCGCCATGCCCGGCCCGCTCAACGCCCTGGCGCACACGCCGGGCCTGTCGCGGCTGCTCAAGGCCGTCGCGGGGGTCGCGGCCGAGCGGGAGCTGCCCCGTTTCGCGAACGAGCGCTTCATCGACTGGTTCAAGCGGCGGGGCCCGGCGCGGCCCGGCACGCGGGGCAAGGTCGTGCTGTGGGCGGACACGTTCACGAACAACTTCGACCCGCACATCGGGCAGGCGGCGGTGAGCGTGCTGGAGGCGGCCGGGTTCGAGGTGCACGTGCCGCCGGTGGCGCTGTGCTGCGGGCTGACCTGGATCTCCACGGGACAGCTCGGGGTCGCGCGGCGGGTGCTGGCCCGCAGCGTGCGCGCGCTGCGGCCGTGGGCGGAGTCCGGGATCCCGGTGGTGGGGCTGGAGCCGAGCTGCACCGCCGTGTTCCGCGCCGACGGGCCGGAGCTGCTGAACACGCCGGACACGCGGCTGCTGTCGGAGCGCACGCTGACGCTCGCCGAGCTGCTGGAGTCGCGGGCGCCCGACTGGCGCCCGGCCTCCCCGGGCGGGGAGGCGGTGGCGCAGGTGCACTGCCACCAGAGCGCCATCATGGGGTACGACGCCGACCGCGCCGTTCTCGACCGCTTCGGCATCCGCACGGAGGTCCTGGACGCGGGCTGCTGCGGCCTGGCCGGAAACTTCGGGTTCGAACGCTCGCACTACGACGTCTCGGTGGCCTGCGCGGAGGAGTCCGTCTGGCCCGCCGTCCGGGCGGCGGGGCCTGACCAGGCGATCCTCGCGGACGGCTTCTCCTGCCGCACCCAGATCTCCGCCTCCCGCACCGGCCGCCAGGCCCGCCACCTGGCCGAGCTCCTGGCCACGTCGCTGTCCCGCCCGGAACCCGGCTGAGCCACCCTCCGTGGTGCTTCCTGCGGGCAGAGCGAGTACGCCGCCCGCGGGAAGCGCAACGGAAGCGATCCGGTAGCGCTTTGCGCAACGGTCGGGTCCGTCCTGAAAGATCCTTTCACCTCTTCCTCATACGAGGTCACGTCGAATGTCCACATTCTTACGCTGGGCGCCAGTCCGTACCAGAACGCTGGCGGCGCTGGCTCTGCTCACCGTCCTGGGCTCGCTGCTCACCGCGCCCGCCGCGTCCGCCACCGCGGCGGGCGCGCCGATGCTGCCCCTGTTCGTCCGCAGGGCGAGCGACGGCCACCTGCTCGCCTACGAGCCCAAGGGCACCGGCGGCCTCCAGACCCCCGTCGACCTCGGCGGCGGCTTCTCCGCGGCGACCGCGATCCTGCGCGCCACCACCTCGGAGAACGGCACCGGCAACGACCTGTTCTTCCGCCTGGGCGGCGAGCTCTACTACACCGCCGAACGCGGCACCTCGACCATGCCGGTCGCCTCGACCATGGACCAGTACAACCTGATCATGACCCCGGGCAACATGGGCAGCAGCGCCTCGCCCGAGATCATCGCGCGGGACACCGCCGGCGCTCTGTGGCTCTACCCCGGCCGCTCCGACGGCGGTCTCGCGGCCCGGGTCCAGGCCGGGACCGCCGGCTGGAACGGCATGGACGCCCTGGCCGGGTACGGCGACTACACCGGCGACGGCAAGAACGACCTGCTGGCCAGGACCACCGCCGGCACCCTCTACCTCTATCCGGGAACGGGCGGCGTCACCGAGAACCAGATCCTGGGCGCCCGCGTCAGCGCGGGCACCGGCTGGGACGCCTACACCGCGCTGGTCTCGACCGGCGACAACAACGGGGACGGCAAGGCCGACCTGATCGCCCGCGACTCCGCCGGCGCGCTCTGGCTCTTCAAGGGAACGGGCGTCTCCTCGGCCCCCTTCGCGGCCAAGGAGAAGATCGGCAACGCGGGCTGGAACGCCTTCAACGCCTTCTTCTGAGCGCACCCGTCCCCGTAACCAACGGCTGAAAGCTGACCATGTTCACCACCACATCACGGCGCCCTTTATCGGGATGGCTTCGCGCTGCCGCCGCGACCCTCGCCTCCATCACCGTCCTCTCCGCGCAGGTCGTGCCCCTGCCCGGCGCCCGCCCGGCGGCCGCCTTCGCCGACGCCGCCGAGTACGACCTCGCGCACGCCGCGTCGGTCCGCGCGGCCCAGTGCCTGCTCACCACCGCGCAACGCAGGGGCGGCCAGGACCTCAAAGCCGTCGCCCGCGCCGGGCTGGGCGGCACCGACGACGTCCTGCTGCGCAACGCCGCCGACGACTACTGGGCCGACCCGCCGACCCCGCTGCACGCCGCCTTCGACAAGGACGAGGAGCGGACCGGGGTCAAGCTGAACGAGCTCAACGACCGGCACTACGTCTGGGAGGGGTCGCTCGCCGTCCCGCCCCCGAAGGGTTATACGGACGTCCAGTTCCAGCGGATCGACCAGAAGGACAACCCGTTCACCAAAGTGGGCCTGTCCACCTGGATCTCCAACCAGTACTGGCAGCACGAGGACGACTTCTACGCCGATCAGACCCCGCGGGCCGCCAAGGAGTCCGTGGACGCGGTCAACAAGATCGCCGAGGAGCGTTACCCCGCCGGCGGCGAGGACGAGGAGGGGCGGCAGGCGTGGAAGGACCTGACCGCCGACCACCCCATGTACGCCGACGACGCGCGGGCCTTCCTGGAGCGCGGCGGCTTCCCGACCGGCGCGCCCGATCCGGACAGCATGGAGTTCCGGGTCGACGTCGAGAACCTCAAGGCCCGCTACGCCTCCTGCACCACCGCCAACCCGCCGGACCCGCACGAGGTGCTGAAGGCCGAGTTCGCCGCCGCCTCGCAGGAGTGGCAGCAGGAGGTCGACGGCCAGCGCGCCCAGCGTGACACCATCCTCAACGAGGAGGCCGGGGCCGCCGCCGACCTCCAGGTCGCCTCCCAGGCATTGGGCGAGGCGCTGGGCCAGTCGATCATCGCGAGCCGGCTGACCGAATGGCAGGCGTACTGGCTCAAGCAGTCGCCGGACGACCTGTCCTACCCGAGCGCGGCGGAGTTCGCCAAGGTCAAGAACGACATCGTCAAGGCCCAGGCGATGGCTCTGGGCCGGGTGTTCGTCGCCTCGCGGGCCGCGCAGTCGGCCCAGCGGCACGCCACCGCCGCCGTCACGGCCCAGCAGGCCGCGTACGCGATCGCCGACGCCGCCGGGCTGCCACGGGGCCGCGGCCTGCTCTACGGGCAGCAGGCCGTCCAGGTAGCCCGCGCCTCGGCCGCCGCCACGCAGGCCGTTTCCAAGGCCACCGAGACCGCGGGCAACGCCACCCGCGCCTCGGCCGCCGACAGCAAGACGCTGATGGCGCTGGCCGAGACGCAGGCGCACGCCTCACGGGCGGAGTTCCGGCGGATGGCCGCCGAGGAGGCCGCCGCGCAGGCCAAGGCCGCCGCCGACGGCGCCGCGGCGCAGGCGGCTCTCGCGGCCGAGAACGCGACCAAGGCCAAGAACGCCCAGGCCAGGGCCGAGGCCGCCGAGCAGACGGCGAAGGCGGCGGCCGACGACGCCCGCGCCAAGCGGGAGATCGCCGAGTCCGAGCGCGACAACGCGGAACGGCAGAAGAACATCGCCGCCGAGCAGCGCGCCAACGCCGCCGCCGCGGAACAGCGGGCCCAGTCCGAACGGCAGACGGCCGCCAACGCGCTGAGCGCCGCCCAGGGCGCCGGCGCCACCGCGGCCGACAAGAAGGAAGCGGCGCTGGAGGCCGAGCGTAAGGCGGCCGCGGCCCGTACCACCGCCCTGGAGGCCGAGAGCACCCGGGACACCCTGCAGGCCAAGGCCTCTGCCCGCGAGGCGTACGCCGCGGCCGCCGAGGGCACCGATGCCGCTGAGGGGGCCAGGACCGCCGCCACCCAGGCGCGTTCCGCGGCCGACCGGGCGACCACCGCCGCGACCAACGCCCGCGCCGCCGCCGACCAGGCCACCGCGGCCGCGTCCGCCGCCCGCGAGGCGGCCACGCGGGCCGAGGCCTCCGCGGCCCGGGCCAGGTCCGCCTCCGACGCGGCCCAGCGCGACGTCACGATCACCAACGCGGCGGTCAAGAAGGCCCACGCCGCGGCGGCCGACGCCATCAAGGCGTCGTGGGATGCGTCCATCAACGTCCGTGATGCCGAGCAGTACGCGAAGACCGCCATGGCCAACGCGGTGCGGGCCAAGATGGACGCCGTCGTCGCCCGTAAAGAGGCCGACGCCGCGCATGTCAGCGCGGTCAAGACCGCCGGGTTCGCCTACGCCACCGCCCAGGCCGCGCTGGCCGCCCGCGACTCCTCCGCCCAGGTCATCAAGCCGGCCAACGACGCCATCGAGCTCGGCTCCCCGTACAAGGAGACCGACGCCTCGGCGGGCCTGGCCGTGCTGACCGCGCAGGCGTCCAAGACGCTGGCCGCCCAGCAGGCCGCCGTCGCCCAGGCCAAGGCCACCCAGGCGAAGAAGGCCGCCGCCGAGGCCGCGGCGCTGGCGGCCCAGGCCGACGCCGACGCCAAGGCGGCCGCCATCGCGGCGGCCGACGCGGCGGATTCCGCGGCCAAGGCCGTCGCCTCCCTCGCCCAGGCGCGGGCCTCAGCGGACGAGGCGGCAGCGGCGGCCAAGGCGGCGGTGAAGGCCGAGGCCAACACAGTCGAGTACGACCGCCGCGCCACCGCCGACGCCGCGGCCGCCGACAAGGCCGCCACCGCCGCCGAAGGCTACGCCGGCGACGCCCGCGACTCGGCCGACGAGGCCGAACGGGACGCCGCCTCGGCCCGCGACGCCGCCAGCGCCGCGGAACAGGACGCCGCCACCGCCCGCGACGTCGCCTCCAAGGCGGAAGCGGACGCGACCGCCGCGGAGGAAGCCGCCAAGAACGCGCGGCAGAGCGCCGAGGAGGCGCAGGCCGCGGCGATCAGGGCCGAGGCGCAGGCCCGCCAGCAGACCCGGGACACCCAGCGCATCGCCACCTGGGACGGCGGCTTCGCGCTGACGGAGGTGGCGACCGACCTGACCGTGGACTCCTGGAACGGGTCGTGCACCACCGGCTGGGGCGGCGACGGGACCTGCGACATCGACATCCCGCTGCACATCCACGGGACGGTGTACTACAACCTCGCGACGTGCCAGATGACGAGCGCGACCGAAGCGGAGTGCACCCGCTACAACCTGCTCGTCAAGGACGTCGACTTCATCGAGCACCGCACGCTGCACATGGACGTGCGGAAGGTGATCCAGGAGTCGTTCAACAACCTGGTGCACGCCGTGCTCGGCGACTTCATCGACTGCGCCAACTTCAAGGCCTCGGGCTGTGCCTGGGTGGCTGGCGAGATCCTGGGCCCGGTGGTCATCGGCAAGATCGCGAAGAGCGTGTTCGCCTTCCGGAACTCCATCCGCACGGGAGTCGGCGCCGAGGAGGCCGTGGCGGGCCTGGAGGCCGAGGCCGGCCTCGACCAGGCGACCGTGCTCGGGCTCGAAGCGCAGGCGGTGCGCGAGCTCGAGGCGCTCGAGGGCGCCAAGGTCTCGCTCGGCAGCCTCAGAGCCGAGTTCGTGGAGTTGGTACGCCGCAGGGCGCTAGGTTGGGACGCGGCGCAGAAGGGATTCAGAAAAGCCGAGATGGAAACCGCACTCCGCATCGAGTCCGAGCGCGGCGTGCGGCTCAGCCGGTCCAACGGCACGAGCGAGGACTGGTTCGACCAGTACGGGCGGTCCTACGACGCGGTGGGCAGCGGTCTCAGCTCGGAGTTCTTCGAGCGGAGCTGGCCGAGCCTGCAGAGTCAGATTCAGTCGCATCTGGGGAAGGCGCAGTTCGTGCCGGTCGACGTCTCTCTGCTCTCGTCCGCCCAGATCGCGACGGTGAAGGCGTTCATCGAACCGCTGGGACGCAACGTCTTCATCGTGGGTGGCTGATGGCGAACGACATCTTCGTCTCCGACGAGTACGCGTGGACCGCGTCGTTCGGGGTGTTCGAGTGGGTGGTCGAGTTCCTGCTGGAAACCATCGAGGACGCGGCCACCAGAGAACACCTCTCGCTGGTCCTCAGCGCCGGTCTCGGAAGCGTCGACCTGAGAGGGCTGCCGGAGGCCGGGCGCGCACAGATCCTGCGAGCCCTGCGCGGGCCGCTGGTGCCGGCGGCCGAGTCGGGCCTCGCGCTCACCCAGCCCGAAGGTGCTCGGCGTTTCACCGTCGGCCATGTCAAAGTCCTGGCCCTCATGGCCGAGGACGTGGCCGGCTCCGCCGGCGGAAAGGGAGCCACCTGAGCTGAGACCGGCGGCCGTCCTCGTCCCGGACGAGGGCGGCCACCGGGCCGGCGTCCACGGTGAGGGGCCGGGCTAGCTTTCCAGGGCGAGGGCCAGGCGGCGGGCCAGGCCGGTGTTGCGCCGGTGGCCGATCCGGTGGACGGCCAGCTCCAGCGCCTCCCGCTGGCCCACCAGCACCACCCACGCCTTCGCCCTGGTCACCAGCGTGTAGAGGAGCTTGCGGCGCAGCATGATCCCGCCCGACTCGGCCACGACGGGCGCCACCACGAACGGGTATTCGCTGCCCTGCGACCGGTGCACGCTGATCGCGTAGGCGTGGGTCAGGTCGTCGAGTTCGTCGAAGCCGTAGCGCACCCGCTCACCGTCGTCGGTCAGGATCTCGATCGTGCGCTCCTCCTGCACGACCGCCGTCACCGTGGCGGTCTCCCCGTTGAAGACGCCCTTGTCGTAGTTGTTGCGGATCGGCATGACCCGGTCGCCCACCCGGAACACCGACGCGCCCGACCAGTGCTCCGGCTTGTCGTCGGCGGCCGGGTTGAGCTGGTCCTGGATCAGGCGGCCGAGCGCGGTGGCGCCCGTCTCGCCCTTGCGCATCGGGCACAGCACCTGCACCTGGTCGGGCTCGACGTTCTGCTTGCGCGGGATCGCCACCATCGCCAGATGGGCCACCCGCCGCGCCACCTGGGCGGGGTCGTCGAGCTCCTCGAACCAGAACCCGCCGCCGGCCGTCCTGACCGGGAGCCGGCCGGCGCGGATGCGGTGGGCGGCGTCGATGATGCCGCTGCCGCCCGCCTGCCGGAAGACGTGGGTGAGCTGGACCCGCGGGACCGCCTCCACGCGCAGCAGGTCGGCGAGCACGTCGCCGGGCCCGATGCTGGGCAGCTGGTCGCCGTCGCCGATGAGCAGCAGATGGCTCCCTGACGGCACCGCGGCGGTCAGCCGGGTGGCCAGGTGGAGATCGAGCATGGACGCCTCGTCCACCACGATCAGGTCGGCCTGCGACGGCGTCTCGTCGAACAGCGTCTCCGGGTCGGGATCGGGCTGGCGGGCGAGCATCCGGTGGATGGTCATCGCCGGCAGCCCGGTCAGCTCCGACAGGCGCTTGGCCGCCTTGCCCGTGGGCGCGGTGAGCGTGACCGTGCCGCCCGCCGCCCTGACCGTGGTCGCGATGGCCTTCACCGTGTGGCTCTTGCCGCACCCGGGACCACCCGTGATGATGGAGACGGTGCTGGTCAGAGCCATGTTGACGGCGGCCTGCTGGTCCTCGTGGAGCCCGGGGTCGTCGGGGAAGGCGCGCAGGGGGAGGGTCGAGCGGGCCCGCATGAGCCGGGCGATCTGCTCGGTCAGCGCCGCCTCCCTGCTGTGCACGTGCTTGGCGTACGCCACCGCCTGGCCCGGCTGGCCCGGCGCGGCCTCCACGACCACCCGGCGGTCGGCCACGAGCGCGTCGATCATCGGGCGCACCAGCTCCTGGTCCTGCTCGATCAGCTCCGCCGTCTCCCGCACCAGCGCGGGCACCGGCACGAAGCAGTGGCCGTCGCGGCTGCCCGCCGCCTCCAGCCGGTCGAGCAGCGCCGCCTTGACCCGCTGCGGGCTGCGCTCGGGCACCCCCGACTGCAGCGCGATCTTGTCGGCGATCCGGAACGCGATCCCCCGCACCCGCCCGATCAGCCGGTAGGGGTCCGTGGCCAGCACCTCGTCGGCGTCCTGCCCGAACACCTGGTAGATCTTGGCCGCCAGCAGCGGGCTGACCCCCAGCCCCTGCAGCGTCACCATCAGCGCGGCGATCGCCTTCTGCTCCTGCCACGCCTGGACGATCTGCCCCTGCCGCAGCGGCCCGATGTTGACGACCTCGGTGAGCCGCTCGGGCTCGCTGTCGATCACCTTGAGCGTGGCCTCGCCGAAGTGGTCGACGATCGCGTACGCCAGGCGCGGCCCGATGCCCCTGATCAGCCCCGACCCCAGGTAGATCCGGATGGCCCGGACCGACGAGGGCACGATGCGCTCGCACCCGCTGACCGCGAAGCGCCGCCCGTAGCGGGGATGGCGGCCCCACTCGCCGAAGATCCGCAGCGTCTCGCCGGGCTGCGCCCCCGCCAGCGCCCGCCCGGTGGCCACGAAGTCGGGCTCGCCGTCGGCGCTCATGCGCGCGACGGTGTATTCGTCCTCCCGGACGTAGACGAGCTGCTCGACCGACGCCTCCACACCGCAGATCCAACCACCTGGCACCGACAAGGTCACATGGCGGTCGGATATGTCGCCGGTTCGGCGTCGCCCCACGGCTCGCCGTGCAGCGGGTGCAGCGCCCTGGTCTCGTCCAGCCAGATGAACGCGTCGTAGCGGCCGCCCACCACCGTGGGCACGTAGTTGCCCCTGAGCTCCCGCTCGGGGTGGTACACGACGCCGACCGCCCGGTGCCCCATCGGCTCGTCGTACCAGGCGGGCCTGGACCACTTGGGCGGGACCACGAACAGCACCTCGGGCTCGACGACGGCCTCGTGCAGCAGCGCCTCCAGCGACGCGGGCCGCGCCGGCGGCACCCGCATGACGTGGTGCTGCGAGCCCCAGGCGGTCGCGGCCACCACGGACCCGCGATGGGTGCCGAACCCCACCAGCACCGCGTCGTCACCGTAGCGCTCCCGGGCCAGCTGCCCGAGGTTGGTCATGCCCGCGGCGGCCATGTCCGTGGCTCGGGCGTCGCCCACGTGGGTGTTGTGCGCCCACACCACGCCCTTGGCGTCGGAGAAGTCCGCAAGCCGGGCCATGGTGTCGGCCATGTGGACGTCCCTGACGTTCCAGGACTCGGGGCCGCCGCGCATCATGGAGCGGTAGTAGCGCTCGGCCCCCGCCACGACCTCGGCGTTCTGGCGCGCGCTGAAGCCCTGCTCGTCGCCGGGCGCCGCGCGGACCACGGCCTGGAGCAGCTGCACGACCTCGTCCTCGCAGCCCTCCGGGACCAGCCGGGTGGCCAGGCCGTACTGCTGCGGGTCGTGGCCGTAGGACTCGAAGCAGTACAACGCGTCGATGACCGGCTCCATCTCGTGCGGCAGCCGGGCGGCGGCGTAGCGGCGTACGGCGCGCAGCGAGTCCCACAGGCTGTAGACGTCCAGGCCGTGGAAGCCGCAGCGCTCCTCGCGCGGCAGCGCGGCGTTGTAGCGCCGCAGCCACCGGCAGAACTGCACGACCTCCTCGTTGGCCCACATGAACGTCGGCCAGCGCTCGAACGCGTAGAGGGCCTCGAAGGGATCGGTGTCGCCGGTCACGGCCCGATGCACCCGTTCGCAGTCGGGCCAGTCGCCCTCGACCCCGACGAAACCGAATCCCTTCTCGGCGATCAGCCGGCGGGTCAGCTCCGCCCGCCAGGCGTAGAAGTCATGCGTCCCGTGGCTGGCCTCGCCGATCAGCACGAACCTCGCCTCGCCCACGCGTTCCATCAGCGGGTCGAGGTCCCCCGGGCCGGTCAGCGGCAGTGCCGAGCGGCGTACCTCGTCGAGAACCGTCATTCGTCCTCCTCCGCGAGCACGTGCAGGCATTCGCGGGCCAGCTGGAGCTCCTCGCGCACCTGCACCACCATGACGGGGACGGCCGCGTCGTACGCGCTGACCGGCCCGTCGTCGTGGCGGTTGCCGAGCGAGGGAGGCTCGATGCCGAGCAGCCCGAGGCGGGCGCAGACGGCCTCGCGCACCTCGGGCTGGTCCCAGCCGATCTCCCCGGTGAACACCAGCGCGTCGATCCGCCGCAGCGAGGTGGCCGCGGCGGCGATCTCCCTGGCCACCCGGTGGCTGAACACCTCCAGCGCCAGCTCCGCGGCCGAGTCGCCCTCCCGCGCGGCCGCCACCAGTTCGCGCGTGTCCCCGGAGAAGCCGCCCGACAGCCCCAGCAGGCCGGAGCGGCGCTCCAGCCCCTCGCTCAGCTCATCCACCGTGAGATGGCCCGGCCCCAGCAGCCACATCAGCATCCCGGGATCCACGCTGCCCGAGCGCCGGGACATCGGCAGCCCCTCCAGCGGGGTGAAGCCCATCGAGGTGTCCAGGCTGCGCCCGCCCGACACCGCGCACACCGAGCAGCCGCCGCCCAGGTGCGTCAGCACGAGATCCAGCTCCGCCGGCGGCCGGCCGAGCAGCTCGGCCGCCCGGTCGGCCGCCCACGCGTACGACAGGCCGTGGAAGCCGTAGCGGCGCAGCCCGTACTTCTCCCGCCAGGACAGCGGCAGCGCGTAGACCGCGGCCTCCTCCGGCAGGCCGGCGTGGAAGGCGGTGTCCGGGCAGAGCACGTGCGGCAGGGCCGGCAGCTCCGCGCGGGCCGCGTCCAGCAGGGCCAGCGCCGGCGGCAGGTGCAGCGGCGCCAGGCTCGTCAGGCCCCGCAGCCCCTCGGCCGTCTCGTCGTCGGCCACGGTCGGGGTGCGGACGAGATCGCCGCCGTGCACGAGGCGGTGCGCCACGGCGCGGATGTCGCGCCCGAAGTGCCCGCCGAGGAACGACGACAGCTCGCTCCTGGCCGAGCCGGGGTCGACGGCGCGCTCGGTGCGCACGCTGTCCAGCACGCAACCGCCCTCCACCAGATCCAGGCGGAGGCTCGACGACCCGGCGTTGACAGTGAGTATCGCCGCCGACTCCGTCACCTGCTCGTCGATCGACACGCCCATGCCCGCTCGGCTACCCCTCATCCCAGGCGCAAAACGGACACCGCGCTTTACCGCCCTCAGAGATTGCCTCGTCTGGAGGTCGGGTAGTCGTGCGCCATGGACATCACCCTGAAGGTGAACGGATCGTCACATTCTGTGCACGTAGACCCTCGGATGTCGCTGCTCGACCTGCTCCGGGAACGGCTGGGGCTGATCGGCGCCAAGAAGGGCTGCGACCACGGCCAGTGCGGGGCCTGCACGGTGCTGATCGACGGGCGGCGGGCCAACTCCTGCCTGGCGCTGGCGGTGGCGATGGACGGCTCGGAGATCGTCACCGTCGAGGGGCTGATGGAGGGTGACGAGCTGCATCCGCTGCAGGCCGCGTTCATCGAGCACGACGCCTTCCAGTGCGGCTACTGCACGCCGGGGCAGCTCTGCTCGGCGGTGGGGATGCTGGGCGAGCAGGGCCCGAGCGCGATCACCGGCGATCTCCGCGAGGACCCCGGCCTGACGCCGGAGGAGATCAGGGAGCGCATGAGCGGCAACCTGTGCCGCTGCGGCGCCTACGTCAACATCGTCAGCGCCATCGCCGAGGTCGCGCCGTGAAACTCTTCGAATACACCAGGGCGGGCAGCGCGGCGGACGCGGTGCGCAGGTTCGGGCCGGGCGCCATGTACCTGGGCGGTGGCACCAACCTGGTGGACCTCATGCGGCTGGGCGTGGCCGAGCCGGACCGCCTGGTGGACGTCGGCAAGCTGCCGCTCGACGCCATCGAGCAGACCGGCGACCGGCTCCGGGTCGGCGCCGCCGTGCGCAACAGCGATCTGGCGCTCCACCCTCTGGTGCGCTCCCGCTACCCGATGCTGGCCCGGGCGGTGCTGTCCGGCGCCTCCGGCCAGGTGCGCAACATGGCCACGGTGGCCGGCAACCTGCTGCAGCGCACCCGCTGCCCGTACTTCCAGGATGTGACCCGGCCGTGCAACAAGCGCCAGCCCGGCTCCGGTTGCCCGGCCATCGAGGGCGACCACACGAACCTGGCGATCCTCGGCACCTCGCACGCCTGCGTGGCCACCCATCCGTCGGACATGGCGGTCGCGCTGGCCGCGCTGGAGGCCGAAGTGCACGTCACCGGCCAGGGCGGTGACAAGGTCGTCCCGATGCCGGGGCTGCACCGGCTGCCGGGCGACGCGCCCGAGCGGGACACCGTGCTGGAGCCGGGTGACCTGATCACCGCCGTGGAGCTGCCCGCGCCGCCGCCGGGCGCCTCGCTCTACCGCAAGGTACGCGAGCGGGCGTCGTTCGCCTTCGCCCTCGTGTCCATCGCCGCCGTGCTCGACGTCCGCGACGGCACCGTCACCGGCTGCCGCATCGCGCTCGGCGGCGTGGCCCACGCGCCGTGGCGGGCCGAACGCGCCGAGCAGGTCCTCGTCGGCGGCCCGGCGACCGGTGAGGCGTTCCGCACCGCCGCCGAGGCCGAGCTGGAACAGGCCCGTCCGCTCCCGCGCAACGACTTCAAGGTGCCGCTGACCCGCAATCTGATCGTCCGCACGCTTGAGGAGCTGACGCCGTGAACCGCGTCGAGGGCCGCGTCAAAGTCGCCGGGCTGGCCACGTACGCCGCCGAATACCCGGTCGAGGGAGTCACCTACGCCTATCCCGTGCAGTCGCGGATCGCCAAGGGCCGCATCAGGCGCATCGACGTCCGTGACGCGCTCGCCATGCCCGGCGCGCTGGCCGTGCTGTCCAGCGAGGACCCGCCCCAGTTGGGCCCGGCCGCCGAGGGCGAGCTGGCGCTGTTCCAGAGCAGGGAGATCGCCTATCGCGGCCAGTTCGTGGCAGCCGCCGTGGCCGACACCTACGAGAACGCCCGCGCCGCCGCCGACGCGATCGTCGTCGAGTACGAGCAGGACATCCACGACGTGGCCCTGCGCGCCGACCACCCCAACCTGTACCAGCCGGAGACCGTCAACCCCGGCTTCCCGTCCGACACCGTGAAAGGCGACGTCGAAGCCGGGCTCAACGCGGCCGAGACCGTCATCGACGTGACCTACACGACCCCCGTCCTGCACAACAACCCGATGGAGCCGCACGCCGCCCTGGCGCTGTGGGACGGCGAGGGCAGGCTGCTGGTGTACGACACCACGCAGGGCACGTCCGCGAGCCGCGACCTCATCGCCCGGACCCTCGGCGTGTCCAGTGAGCAGGTGCGGGTGGTGTCCCGGCACGTCGGCGGCGGCTTCGGCTCGAAAGGCACCTCCAGGCCCCAGGCCGTGCTGGCCGCCCTGGCCGCCAGGGCCGTCGGCCGGCCCGTCAAGATCGTGCTGACCAGGCAGCAGATGTTCGACGTCACCGGCTACCGCACGCCCACGATCCAGCGGCTGCGGCTCGGCGCGGACGCCGACGGCCGGCTCACGGCGCTGGAGCACGTGGCCTACGAGCAGAGCTCGACGCTGGTGGAGTTCGCCGAGCAGACCACGACCCCGGCCCGCGTCATGTACGCCACGCCCGCGCTGCGCACGGCGCACCGGCTGGTCCGGCTGGACGTCGCCACCCCGTCGTGGATGCGCGCCCCCGGCGAGTGCCCCGGCATGTACGCGCTGGAGTCCGCCATGGACGAGCTGGCCTGCGCCGCCGGCATCGACCCGATCGAGCTGCGCGTCCGCAACGAGCCGGAGACGGAGCCGGACAGCGGCCTGCCGTTCAGCTCCCGCAACCTGGTCGCCTGCCTGCGCGAGGGCGCCCGCCGCTTCGGCTGGGACCGGCGCGACCCCGAGCCGGAACGCCACCGGGAGGGCGAGTGGCTGGTCGGCACCGGCGTGGCCGCCTCCACCTATCCGGCCAGGCGCAGCCCGTCGAAGGCCGTCGTCACCATGCGGGAGGGCGACTTCCTCGTCCAGGTGGCCGCCGCCGACATCGGCACGGGCGCGCGTACCGCGCTGACCGGGATCGCGGCCGGCGCGCTGGGCGTCGCGCCCGACCGGGTGCACGTCGAGCTGGGCGACAGCGACCTGCCGGACGCCCCGCTCGCGGGCGGCTCCATGGGCACGGCCTCGTGGGGCTCGGCGGTCGTGCGCGCCTGCGAGCACCTCAAGGTGAACGGCACGGTGGGCCGCGCCGACACCACCGAGGAGGTCGCGCGGGACGCGGAGCTGGCCAGGCACGCGTTCGGCGCCCAGTTCGCCGAGGTGCGGGTCAACGCCGTGACGGGCGAGGTACGGGTGTCGCGCCTGCTCGGCGTCTTCGCCGCCGGGCACATCCTGGACGCGGAGCTGGCCAGGTCGCAGTTCATCGGGGGCATGACGATGGGCATGGGGATGGCGTTGATGGAGGAGACGTACACCGACGAGGAGTTCGGCGGCTTCCTCCGGCGCGACCTGGCCCAGTACCACGTGCCCGCCTGCGCCGACGTGGAGCGGATCGAGGCGGTCTGGCTGGACGAGGAGGACGACGACCTCAACCCCATGGGCAGCAAGGGCATCGGCGAGATCGGCATCGTCGGCACGGCCGCCGCCGTCGGCAACGCCGTGCACCACGCCATCGGCCACCGCGTGCGCGATCTGCCCATCACCCCGGCCAAGATCCTGCGGGCGAGGTTTTAGCGCGCCCCGCCGAGGAAGGAGAAGTCTCTCGTGCCGGAGTCGGGAGGCGGCGTGAAGAACGAGTCGGATCAGGAGCGCGCGGACCGGAACTTCGTGGAGCTCTTACAAGGTGCGCGCGTGGCGGTGACCGGAGTGCAGGTGCTGTTCGCGTTCCTGCTCACCGTGCCCTTCTCGGCCGGTTTCGGCAAGCTGGACCAGCCCGACCGGTGGCTGTTCTACCTGGCGCTGGTCAGCGCGGCGGTCGCGTCCATCTGCTACATCGCGCCGACCGCCCAGCACCGCGTGCTGTTCCGGCAGGGGCGCAAGGAGACCCTGGTACGGCGCTCCAACCTCTACGGCATCGTCGGCGCGCTCGCGCTGGCCGTGTCCATGGCGACGGCCACCATGCTCGTGATCGACTACCTGTTCGGCCCCGCGCTGGGCTGGACCACCGGCGGGATCCTGGCCGCGCTGGCCCTGTGGACCTGGTTCGGCCAGGCGGCGCTCAACCGCTCGGACGATCAGTCCTCCGAGGGGAGCTCGGTGTCGTCGTCCGCGCGCTCGCGCGAGTAGGCGCCCCGCCCCACCATGTACGCCGCGACCGACACGGTGATCACCTGGGAGATGCCCGCCAGCAGCAGCGGCCCGGCGTTCGCCCAGGTGGGCCGGTGCAGCCACATGGCCAGCAGCACCAGCAGCACGCCGAGCACCTGCGGTTTGGTGCCCGCGTGCATGCGGTCCAGCGTGGTGCGGAACCGGACGAGCCCGGCCCCGGCCGACAGCGCCAGCGTCGCGCCCAGCAGCAGGCAGGCCGCAGCCGCAATGTCGAGCCAGCTCATCGGGACCTCCCCGAGAAGAAGCGGGCCAGCGACACGGACCCGACGAACCCCAGCAACGACAGCACCAGCAGGATCGGCAGGTCCGAATAGTCGTCCCTGACCACGGCGAACGCCCCGACGCCGCACATGCACAGCGACGTCATCACGTCGACCGCGACCGCCCGGTCCAGCATCGTGGGACCGCGCGCCACCCGGTAGAGCGTGGCCGCCGCCGCGCATCCGAGCAGCCCCAGCGTCACGAGGTACACCACGGTCACGGCAGCTCCTCCCGGTCCCGCCGGGTGCCGAACGCCGCCACGATGCGCGACTCCAGCCCGGCCACGTCCGCCCGCACCGCCTCGGCGACGTCTCCCGGACGTCCCAGCACGTGCAGGTCCAGCTCGCGCTCCTCGGGGTAGGCCTCCACGACGAGGCTGCCGGGCACGGTCGACAGCGCCACCATGATCATCACGGTCATGGACTCCGACGACGTGCGCAGCCGTACCCGGACGATCTGGGTGGGCGGCACGCCGGGCCGCACCACCCAGACCACCACCCGCACGGTCGAGACCACCAGGTCCCGGCCGAACCAGAGCAGGAAGTCCACCAGCGCCACCGGATGGACCCTGATGCCCGGGTCGAGAACGGGCAGCGGCAGCAGCCACGTCACCACCAGCGCGACCGCCAGCCCGCCCAGCACGTTGCCGGCCGAAAGCTCGCCCCACAACGTCACCCACACCACCGCCAGCCAGGCGATCAGCGCCAGTCGCGGCTTCACGGCCGCCCTCCGAGCACGGCCGTGACGTACGGCTCGCGGGCCATCAGCTCGGCGGCGGCCCGGTGCGTGAACGCCGACAGCGGCCCGGCCAGCACCGTGAACGACAGCCCCATCGCGACCAGCGCCGCCACCGCCGCCGTCAGCGTCCCCGGGACGGCAGTCGTGGTGACGGTCGGGTCCTCGCCGGTGTACTCCTCGCTCTCCACGACCGTGCCCGCCCGCACGGCCCGCGGGCCCCGCCAGAACGCCTTGCTCCACGTCTGGGCCACGGCGTACAGGGTGAGCAGGCTCGTCACCAGGCCCCCGGCCACGAGGGCGACGGGCAGCGGGCGGCCGTCGGCCAGGCCCGCCTGCACCAGCATCAGCTTGCCGAGGAAGCCGGACATGGGCGGGATGCCCGACAGGTTCATGGCGGGCACGAAGAACAGCACGGCCAGCAGCGGCGCGGTCGTCATCAGGCCGCCGAGCCCGTTCACCGAGGTGGTGCCGGTGCGCCGCTCCACCAGCCCGGTCACCAGGAACAGGGTCGTCTGCACGGTGATGTGGTGCACCACGTAGAAGATCGCTCCGGCCAGCCCGGCCACCGTGGACAGGCCGACGCCGAACACCATGTAGCCGATGTGGCTGACCAGCGTGAACGAGAGCATGCGCTTGAGGTCGGTCTGCGCGACCGCGCCCAGCACGCCCGTCAGCATCGTGGCCAGCGCCACCCACATGAGCAGCGTCGACACCGGCCCGCCCGGGAACAGCAGCGCCTCCAGACGGATGATCGAGTAGACGCCGACCTTGGTCAGCAGGCCGGCGAACACGGCCGTGGCCGGGGCGGGCGCGGTGGGATAGGAGTCCGGCAGCCAGGCCGACATGGGGAAGATCGCCGCCTTGATGCCGAACGCCAGCAGCAGCGTCAGCTCCACCAGCAGCGCCACCTGCACGGGCAACGTGGCGAACCGCTCGGCGAGCTGCGCCATCGACAGCGTCCCGGTGGCCGCGTACGTGACTCCCAGCGCGATCAGGAACAACATCGACGAAGCCAGGGCCATCAGCGTGTACGTGGCGCCCGCCCGGATCCTGGACTCGGTGCCGCCGAAGGTGAGCAGCACGTAGGAGCCGCTCAGCAGCAGCTCGAACGCCACGTACAGGTTGAACAGGTCACCCGACAGGAACGCGTCCGCCACTCCGGCCACCATGACCAGGAACGCCGGATGGAAGATCGCCATGGGGGCGTCGTGCTCCTGCGCGGCGTAGGCGTTGGCGACCGAGTACACCATGACGCAGAACGTCACCGCCGACGACACCAGCAGCACCAGCGTGGACAGGCGGTCGGCCACCAGGCAGATGCCGACGGGCGCCGGCCAGCCGCCCAGCTCGGTGACCAGCGGGCCGCGGGTGTCGGCGGCGACCAGCAGCAGCGCCGAGACGACGACCGAGACGGCGAGCGTGACCAGGCTGATGAGCGACTGCAGCCGGCGCAGCCGCCCGCCGATCGCCAGCTTCACGCCGGCGGCCAGGAGCGGCAGCAGCACGGGCACGCAGATCAGCCTCTCCACGGGGTCAGTCCTCGCCTTCCAGCTCGGGATCCTGCGCGAGGGCCTGGCGCTCCCGCTCCTCCCTGATGGCCGCCCGCATCTGCCTGCGCGCCTCCCGCTGCCGTGCCTTGAGCTTTCTCCGCATCGCCCGCTCCCTGGCCGCCTGCTCCTCCCGCCCCCGCGTGTGCTGCTCGCGCAGCTGCTCGATGCGCTCGGCGTTGTCCAGGGCAGCCGCGTCCTCGCGCCGCCCCGCCTCCTCGAAGCGCAGGTGCACCTCCTCCTCGGTCAGCCCCTCCTGCCGCCGCTCGTGCATCCACCGTTCGAGCTCGTCGTGCACCCTGGAGATGCGCTGCTCCAGGTCGGCCTCCTGCAGCCGCTCGCGCTCGGCCTGCTCGGCCGCGAGCTTGGCCAGCTCGGCGCGCTGCTCGGCGACCAGCCGCCGGTAGGCGTCCCGCCGGGCGCGCACGGCGTCGCTCAGCTCGCCGCGCCGGGCGCAGCCGTACGCGGCGGTCCTCGGTGTCGTCCTGGACCTCGTCGCTCCCGGACAGCTGCCACGACCGGTGCGCCAGGGCCAGCAGGAACGCCGTCACCCCCAGGGTGATCACGATCGCGGTGAGCACCATGGCCTGCGGCAGCGGGTCGGCCCGCCCGCGGACGTCCACGAAGGGCGGGCCGCCCGGGTCGCCGCCCGCGGTGACGATCAGCAGGTTGACGCCGTTGCCCAGGAGCACGACGCCGGCCAGCACCCGTACCAGGCTCCGCTCCAGCAGGAGCGTGACCCCGGTGGCGACCATCGCGAAGCAGGCCAGGAAGGGCAGCAGGGTGACGGTCACATGCTCTCCTGCCGGTCCAGCTCGGCGCCGAGGGAGCGCAGGATGTCCTGGACCATGCCGACGACGGACACGTACACGCCGAGGTCGAACAGCAGCCCCGTGGACACGTGCAGGTGCCCGGCCAGGGGCACGCTCACGTCCACGGTCAGCAGGTCGAGCGCCGCCCGCCCGAACACCAGCCCGATCAGCGCCGTGGCCGCCGACAGCGTGAGCCCGGCGCCCATGAGCACCCCGGCGTGCACCGGGAGAGCGGCGGCCAGCTCGTTCCGCCCGCCCGCCAGGTAGCGCACGGTGATCGCCAGCCCGGCCACGATGCCGCCGGCGAACCCGCCGCCGACCTCGCTGTGCCCGATGAACAGCAGGAACACCGAGAGCACCAGGACCGTGTGGAACGTCAGCCGGGCGACCACCTCGAACGCCAGCGCCCGCTGCCCGCGCGGCAGCGTGGCCGACAGCCAGCGGGTCCGCTCGGCGGGCGGCCCCGCGACCGGCTCGATGTGGTACGACCTGCGCCGCAGGAACACCAGGCTCGTCACGCCCAGGGTCAGCACGACGAGCACCGTGCTCTCGCCCATGGTGTCCCAGGCGCGCAGGTCGACGATGAGGGCGCTGACGATGTTCCTGGCGCCGGCCTGCCCGGCGGCCGCCTCCAGGTGCGCGCCGACCGGCTCGGCGGTCCGCGCGCCCATCGCCAGCATGCCCGCGCCCGTGACCACCACCCCCACGGCCAGCCCGAGCGCCATCCTGAACGGGAACGGCAGCCGCCCCCTGACCGGGCCGAGCGGCAGCCGCCGCAGCACCAGCGCGAACATGACCAGGCTCACCGTCTCGGCCAGGAACTGGGTGAGCGCCAGGTCGGGCGAGCCGTGCGCCAGGAACAGCAGCGCCGTGCCGTACCCGGTGAGGCCGACGACCAGGGCCAGCAGGATGAACGCGCGGGCGAAGAGCGCCAGCACGGCCGCCGCCACCGTCAGGACGGCGACGACGGGCTGCTCGGGGCGCTGCCAGAGGACGACGGGCACGCCGAGGTGGGGCGGGCCGCCGGAGGCGAGGGAGAACACGCCGACGCCGACCGCGGCCAGCAGGGTGAGCGTCAGGTAGTCGGGTACGGACCCGCGCTGGATGAAGCCGGTGAGCTGGATGGCGAAGCGGTCGAGCCGCTGCACGAGCGCCCAGAAGACCTGCCCGGAGTCGACCACGTGCAGCGCCGCCCCCGCCCTGGCCACCGGTTCCCTGGCCAGGAACAGCGTCACCCCGGCCGCCACCGACACCGCCGACAGCAGGAGCGGCAGGGTGAAGCCACCCCACGCCGCCAGATGGACTTCATGCCCCTTAATGCGAAATGTCCCGATATATCCAGAAAAGGCGGAGGCGAACCACCCGGCGAACGGCGTCAGGACCAGCCCGAGCAGCGACAGCAGCGCGGCAGGTCCCGTCATGGCCGCGGGCATGCGATGCGTCTGCCGCGCCACCACCCCCGGCTTGTCGCAGAACGCGCCCCACAGGAACCGCAGCGTGTACGCCGCCGTCAACGCCGACCCGGCCACCACGCCCGCCAGCACGACCGGAGCGCCCATGAGCGCCTCCAGCGCGGCCTCCTTGCCCGCGAACCCCGCCAGCGGCGGCAGCCCCGCCATCGACGCCCCCGCCAGCACCGCGACCCCGCACACCCACGGCATCGACCGGCCGACCCCGCTCAGCTCGCGCAGGTCGCGGGTGCCCGCCGCGTGATCGACGATGCCCACCACCAGGAACAGCGCGGCCTTGAACAGCGCGTGCGCCAGCAGCATGCCCGCGCCGGCCAGCGCCGCGCCTCCGTCGCCCGAGCCGAACAGCACCGTGAGGAAGCCGAGCTGGCCGACCGTGCCGTAGGCGAGCAGCCGCTTGAGATCCGTCTCGCGCAGCGCCCGCCACCCGCCCAGCACCATCGTGACCAGGCCGAGCGGGACCGCCACCGCCCGCCAGACCGTCAGGTCCCCGAGCGCGGGGCCGAGCCTGGCCAGCAGGTACACGCCGGCCTTCACCATGGCGGCCGCGTGCAGGTAGGCCGAGACGGGGGTGGGGGCGGCCATGGCGGCCGGCAGCCACATGCTGAACGGGAAGATCGCCGACTTCGACAGCGCGCCGGCCAGGATGAGGACGACGGCGACGGGGCCCGCGTGGGGCGGGTGCGCGACGATGTCCGAGACGCGGTACGTGCCCGCGGCCTGCCCGAGCAGGACGAACCCCGCCAGCATGGCCAGGCCGCCGGACGTGGTGACCATCAGCGCCTTCATGGCGGCCTGCCTGCTCAGCCTGCTCTCGGGGTCGTACCCGATGAGCAGGTAGGAGAAGACGGTGGTCAGCTCCCAGAAGACGTACAGCAGGAGCAGGTCGTCGGCCGCCACCAGCCCCAGCATCGACCCGGCGAAGCCCGTCATGAAGCAGCCGTAGCGCCCGAGCCCCTTGTCGTCCTGGCTGAAGTAGCGGGAGCTGTAGATCATGACCAGTGCGCCCACGCCGGTGACCAGCGACATCATCAGCACGGCCAATGCGTCGGCGCGGAAGGACAGCTCCAGCCCCAGCACGGGCGCCCAGGCCGCGCTCTCCTGAGGGGGCAGCCACAGCAGCACGGCGAGGAAGGCGATGCCCGGAGGAAGGGCGAGCACGGCCAGGGACGTGCGCCTGACCAGCCAGGGAGCGCACACCGCCGCCACCGCGTGCAGGACCAGCAGCGACTCCATGGGCTCCTCGGGAGGGACTTTTCCGGCTACGTCCGCCAATCTCTCCCGGCACGGCACGCGCGCTCCGCAGGCGCGACCGTGGTTGACCCGAACGACACCAGTCCCACACCGTGGTGTGGGACTGGGAAAACCGCGACTCACACCTTGGCGGAGCAGGCTCCGGGCCGCGGCGGGACGATCGTGATCAGGTAGCGGTCGATCTGCTTCTCCACACAGCTCGAACCGCCGCTGTACGCGGTGTGCCCGTCGGCGTCGTTGGTCAGCAGCACGCCCTTCGACAGCTGGGACGCCAGCGCCTTCGCCAGGCCGTACGGCGTGGCCGGGTCGCGGGTCGTGCCCACCACCACGATCGGCGGCGAGCCCTGGGCCCGCACCTTCTTGGCGAACCTGGTGCCCTTGACCGGCCAGTACGGGCAGCGCGACTCGGGGTGGTCGAGGCAGTTGATCGCCATGAGCGCCTCGTACCGGTTGTCGTAGCTGCCGTCGGCCCGCCGGCCGTTGTAGTCGTCGGCGAGCAGCAGCAGCTTCGTGCCGTCGCCCTTGAACGCGTCCGCCAGCGCGACCCGCAACGTCGGCCAGTAGGCCACCGCGTAGAGGGCGTTCATGACGCCGGTCCGCGCGACGGCCTCGCTGACCTGCCGGCCGTCGTAGGTGTTGCGCAGCGGCGCCTGGTCGGCCCGCTTGTACAGCGCGTCCAGCCGCTTCCAGGCCGCGCTGACGGAGTGCTTCTTGAACGGGCAGTCCTTGGCCCTGAAGCAGTCGCGCATGAATGACTCGGTCGCCACCTGGAAGCCCTTGGCCTGTGACCGGGCGAACTCGATGCCGGTCTGGTTCGGGTTCTCGGCCCCGTCGAGCACCATGGCGCGGATCCTCGTGGGGAACAGGTCGGCGTACCTGGCGCCGAGGTAGGTGCCGTACGACCAGCCGAGGTACGTCAGCCGCCGCTCGCCCAGCGCGGCCCGCATCACGTCCATGTCCCTGGCGGCCTCGCCGGTGCCGACGTGTGCGAGGAGCTGCTTGCCCGCGTTCTTCGCGCAGGCGCCGGCGAACGCCTTGGCCCACTGCTTGGCCTGCTTGACCTCGGTGCGGTTGTCGGGCGTCGGGTCGGTGGCGAAGAGCGCGTCGAGGCCCAGCGTGCCGAGGCAGCGCACGGGAGCCGAGGCGCCCACGCCGCGCGGGTCGAAGCTGACCACGTCGAACCGCTGCCTGAGAGAAGGGGACACCATGGTCTTGGCGGCCTTCAACGAATCGACGCCGGAGATGCCCGGGCCGCCGAAGTTGAGCACGATCGACCCGATCTTCTTTCCGGTGGCGCGCAACCGGACCAGGCTGATCTTGATCTGCCTGCCGCCGGGCTTCGAATAGTCGAGCGGGACCCGCAATTTCCCGCATTCATATCCGTTGCCACAGGAGGACCAGGCCACCCGCTGACCGTAATAAGCGTCGAGCCCGCCGGGCCCGGTCGCCCGCGCCGGCCCGGCGAGACCGGCGGCGGCGATCAAGCCTGCGATGGCGGGCGAAATGATGGTGATTAGACGTCGCATGAATAGAACGTGAATGTGAAAGCTTGCGGCGGCCTTTAAGGGCGCTGGAATAGATCGTCTGCAAGCGCGAATTCGGGGCTCGCCCATGCGCCGCCCTCGACAAGGTAATCGCATGGTAGTGCTCGGACGCCGAATCGCGCCGATTCCGCGTCAGGCGCGGGGACGTGTCGTACCGAACCCCGCCATCCCGGCCCCCGTTCCCATGCGCGCGCCGTGCCCTCGGTGATCCTCGCGCAAACCGGGGTCGGGTCATGAGGGCTTCCCGCTACGGTTGCGCGCGTGGAAATCGTGCGGCGAGGGGAGCGGGGCGATGGCTGAGCCGCCACGGGTGCCGCCGGAGATGTTCCGGTTCGCCACCACCGACCGGGCAGACCTGAACACCGCGGTCCTCTACGCCTTCGGCGAGGCCGGCGAGCGGCTGGAGACGGCGCTCACCGTGGAGGCGGCGCGGGAGCGGCTGCGGGCGGTGGGCTGGTACGCGCCGGTCGGCGAGCAGGAGCTGACCGCGACGCTCAAGCAGCTCGCGGGGTGGGGGCTGCTCGACGTCATCTTCAACCACGCCGGGAGCTTCGCCACCGCCGAGGAGTACGAGCGCAAGAACCTGCAGTACTCGCTGACCAGGCGCGGCGAGGCGGCCTTCGCCGGCGTACGGCACGCGATGGCGGTGCTGGCCTCCGCCGGCGCGCTGCAGACCGCGGTGCTCGACGCCATCGCCGACCGGCTGGGGGAGCTGGAGTCGCTGCTGCGCGATCCGGACCCCGGGCGCAACCGGCGGATCTTCGCGAGCCTGCGGGAGCTCGAAGGCCACCTCGACGGGCTGCGCGACAACACCAGGCAGTTCAACGGCGAGTTGCAGCGGCTGCTGCGTGTCGAGGGGACCGACCTCACCACGTTCCACGAGGTCAAGGGGGCCACCGTGGCCTACCTGCAGGAGTTCGTGAGCAATCTGGAGCAGCGCGCCGACACCATCGCCGCGGCCCTGCGCGGGGTGGCCGGGCACGGGGTCGCCGTGCTGCACGCCCGCGCGCTCGACGGGGCCGACCTGCCGGAGGCGCCGGGCACGGATCACGTCACCCCGTGGCTGGCGGAGCGGGCGGCCAGGTGGGAGGGCCTGTGCCGGTGGTTCGCGCCCGAGGACAGGCCGACCGACGGATCGGACGGCGGGCCGGACGACTGGGGGGAACCGCGGATCCGCCGGCTCCATGACGTGGCGCGGCAGGCCATCGTGTCGCTGCTCCAGGTGCTCGACCGGATCACCGACTCCCGCCGCCGCTCCTCTAGCGCCGCCGCCGACTTCCGTACACTGGCCCGCTGGTTCGCCGGCGCCCCGAGCGAGGACGACGCCCACCGGCTGTGGGACGCGGCGTTCGGGCTGGGTCCCGCCCGGCACGCGCACCTGGGGCACGCTGACGCGGAGCTGATCCCGGCCGGGGTGCCGTGGCGGGAGGCCGAGCCCGTGGAGGTGTCGGCGCTGCTGCGCTCGCGCGGGCGCACCGAGCGGATGGGCCGCACGGGCAAGGTGCGCGACGTCATCGCCCTGCGGGCCGAGCGCCAGGAACTGGCAGGCAAGGAGCGGGCCGAGCTGGAGGCCGCCTGGTCGGCGCTGGCCACCACCGGGGCGACCCGGCTGTCGCAGCTGGGGGAGCTCGACCACGACACCTTCGGACGCCTGCTCGACCTGCTCGGCAGGGCTCTGGCCGAGCGGCCCGACTCGACCGGGTTCCGGCGGGCCGTGACCTCGGACGGGCGGGTGGAGATCGTGCTGCGGGCCCCGGAGGACGGCGCGGTGGCGGTGCTGCGTACGTCGGACGGCTGGTTCCGCGGCCCTGACTACCTCATCGACGTGCGCTCCCTGGGGCTCGCCCGCGTGGGCGGCTCCCCCGCCTACCACGAGCAGGCGGCGGGCGCATGAGCAGCCTGGCCAACCAGCTCGTCAGAGCCGAGAAGGAGGAGATCGCGCGGGCGATCAGGACCCTGCTCGGCCGGCCGCTCGTGTCCCTGCACGACGACGCCGCCGCCTTCGACCTGATCAGGAAGCGGCGGCAGCCGCTGATCCAGTGGTTCGACTACTTCTGCGGCTGGCGGCTCGTGGTGGAGCCGCGCCGGGGGTACGCCCGCCTCGTCAAGGTCAGATCCGAGGCGAGCGCCACCCGGCCCGCCCGGCGCCGCCGCACCACCAGGGCCCCGTTCGACCGCCGCCGCTACACGCTGCTCTGCCTCTGCGCCGCCGAGCTGCTCACCTCGCCGGTCACCACGATCGGCATGCTCGCCCAGCGCGTGGTCCAGGCCGCCGCCGTGGAGGCGGGGGTGCCCGCGTTCGACCCGGTCAGGAGCGAGGAGCGGGCCGCGTTCGTGGACGCGCTCAAACAGCTGGAGCACTACGGCGCGATCACGGCCATGGACGGCGCGACCGACTCCTACCTCGACGACGAGGACGCCAAGGTGCTCTACCGCGTCGACACCACCCGCGTGATCAGGCTCCTCGCCGCCCCGGTGCCCCCGTCCCGCATCGCCGCCGAGGGCGACGACCCGATGGGCCGGGTGCTCGGCACGCTCACCACCGAGCCCCGCTACGGCGGCGACGAGCCGACCGAGACCCAGCGCAACCTGTGGGCCAGGCACTCCCTCATGCGCCGCCTCCTCGACGAGCCCGTCGTCTACCGCGACGAGCTGACCCCCGAGCAGTCGGCCTACGCCGCCTCGCTCACCGGCCGCCGGATCATCCGCCGCGCCGCGGAGGAGGCCGGGTTCGTGCTGGAGGAACGGGCCGAGGGCTTCCTGCTCATCGACGCCGACGCCACCGCCACGGACACCAAGTTCCCCGACGACGGAAGCCACGCCAAGGTGGCCGCCCTGCTCCTGCTCGACCTGCTCGTCTCCGCCGGTCCCGTCCGGGCCGCCCGGGTCGACGCCGAGGCCACGGAGCTGCTGCGCCGCTTCCCGCAGTGGGCCAAGGCGTACCAGTCCGACGGCGGCGGGCCGCGGCTGGCCGCCGACGCGCTGGAGGTGCTCGAACTGTTCGGGCTGGCCCGCCGCACGGGTGACCGGGTCGCCGCCCTGCCTGCCGCGGCCCGCTACCGGGTCGATCGCGGCACGGCCGTCCAGGAGGATTCATGACAGTCACGGAGCTCACCGCCGCACTCACCACCGGCACGCGTGCCGCGCAGGGCATGGACGCCCGCTGGGTGCCCGTACGCGCGGGGATCCTGAACGTGTGGCGCTACTACGACGAGGTGTTCGAGTTCCACCGGGGCAGGCTGCTGCTGCGCGGGCCCAACGGCAGCGGCAAGTCCAAGGTGCTGGAGCTGCTGCTCCCGTACGTGCTCGACGCCAGCCTCAAGCCGAGCAGGCTGTCCACGTTCGGCGGCACCGAGCGCACCATGCACTGGAACCTCATGGGCGACGGCGCCACCGGCACCACCAGGGTCGGCTACGTGTGGCTGGAGTTCCGGCACGCCGACGGGCGCTGGTTCACGTGCGGCGCCCGGCTCCAGGCCACCGTCCACACCAAGAACGTCACCGCCGCGTACTTCACGACCGAGGCCCGCGTCGACGCCCCCGACGGCATCCGGCTCACCGGCGAAGGCGGTCAGCCCCTGACCAAGGCCCAGCTCGCCGAGGAGCTCGGCACGTCGGGCCAGGTCCACGAGTCCGCCGACGCCTACCGCGCCGTCGTGCGCCAGACGCTCTACCGGGCGCTCAACGAGCAGCGCTACGACTCGCTCCTCACCGCCCTGCGCCAGCTGCGCACCCCCAAGCTCTCCGAACGCCTCGACCCGGGCCTGCTGTCCGACCTGCTGTCGAGCGCCCTGCCGCCGCTCGGCGAGGGGGAGATCCACGAGATCGCCGAGGGGTTCGAGCGGCTCGACCGGCAGCGCGAGGAGCTGCGCCTGCTCGACCGCGACGTGGAGGAGGCCGACCGGCTGGCCGGCCGCCAGCGCGGCTACGCGCAGCGGGTCCTGCGCGCCGCCGCGGCCGCGGTGACGTCCGCGGGCCACACCCTCGACTCGCTGGCGGCCGAGGCCAAGGCCAAGCGCGAGGCGCTCAAGGAGGTCGAGGGCGAGCTGAACGCCACGACCGTGCGGCTCGGGGAGGAGGAGGCGCAGGAGCTGGCGCTGGCGGCGCAGATCGACGGGCTCAAGGAGAGCGAGGCGTACCGGGCGGGCTCCGAGCTGCACCGGCTCCGCATGGAGGCGCAGGCCGCCCACGAGACGGCCGCCCTGCTCCGCGACCAGGCGGGGGCGGCGGCCCGCTCGGCCGCCGCCAAGCAGGAGCTGTCGGCGCTGGCCGAGGCCGCCGCCCGCACCGCCGCCGCGCTGTCGGAACGTTCCAGGACGGAGGCCCGCCACGCGGCCGAACGCGCCGGGCTGCTGGCCGCCCACGAGGAGTCCGACCGGGCCGGATCCGGCCCGGAGCCGGACGACGGTGATCAGGCCGTCCGCGCCGCCGACGGGGCCGGCGCCGTGCACCGGGCCCGGGAGCTGCTGCGGGCCGCCGTCACCAGCCGCGCCGCCCAGATCCGGGCGGTACGCGCCGGAGCCGTCGAGCACCAGGAGGCCATCAACCGCCGCACCGCGGCCGAGCAGGACCGCGACCGCGCCCGCGACGACCTCGCCGCCGCCCAGGCCGCCCACGACGCGGCCGAGAGCCTGCGCGACGAGCGGGCCGCCAACCTGGCCGCCGCCCTGTCCGAATGGGCGGCCGGCTGCGCGCAGCTCAAGCTCGACGCGGACGAGCTGGCGGGTCTGGCGGAGCGGTTCGAGCAGGCCGACGAGCTGGTGGGCGCCGCCCGTACGGCGGCGGCCGTCAAGCTGGCCGCCCGCGAGCAGCACCTGACCGGCCTGCGCGACAAGCTGCTGGCCGAGCGCGGCGAGCTGATCCGCGAACGCGAACGCCTCAACGACCGGACCGTTCTCGACCCGCGCGCCACGCACGCCCGCGACATGGCCGCCAGGAAGGGACGCCCGGGGGCCCCGCTGTGGCGGGCCGTGGCGTTCAGGTCGGGTCTCGACCCCGTCGCCCAGGCGGGCGTGGAGGCGGCGCTGGAGGCGGCGGGCCTGCTGGACCTGTGGCTGCGCCCGGACGGCGGGTTCGACGCGGGGGAGCACGACGCGTTCGCGGTGGCCGCGCTGGCCAAGCCCGCGCCCGGCTACAGCCTGGCCCACGTGCTGCTCACGGAGGCGGACTCCCCGGTCAAGGCCGACACGGTGCTGGCCGGCATCGCGTTCGCGCCCAGCGCGATCGGCGTCGACCACCCGGCGGTCGTCGGCGCCGACGGCACCTGGCGGCTCGGGCCCGCCGCGGGCCGCTGGGTCAAGCCCGAACCTTCCTACATCGGCGCCACCGCCCGCGAGCGCGCCAGGCGCCGCCGCGTCGCCGAGCTGGACGACCGGCTCGGCGAGCTCGCGGGCACGGTCGCCGAGTGCGACCACCTGCTCGCCGTGGTCGACGCCGACCGCGACACGCTGGCCGCCGAGCTGCGGCGCCGGCCCGCCCGGAGGCCGTACGCGGACGCGCTCGACGCGCTCGACGGGGCGGTGAAGAAGGTCGCGCTGCTCGAGGACCAGCTCAGGGCCTACGAGCAGCGCCTGCACGACCGGGAGAAGGAGGTCGGCAGGACGCTGCGGCGGCTCACCGAGCTGGCGGCCGGCCACGCCCTGCCCACCGCGCCGCCCGCGCTCGACAACCTCGAAGAGGCCCTGCGCACCGCCGAGACGACCGGCACCGCCTGGCACGACCGGCGCGCCGCCGCCCGCGCCGCCGCGGAGCGCGCCCAGCACGCCGCCGAGACCGCCGGCGAATACCAGGACCTCGCCGTCAGGGCCGTCGAACGCGCCGAGGACGCCGCGGCGGGCGCCGTCACGCTGGCGGAGAAGCTCGCGGCCGTCGAGTCCACGGTCGGCGCCGAGCACCTGCGCGTGCTGGAGCGGCTCCAGGAGACGCAGGCCGCGTACCAGACCTGCCGCCGCCTCATCCGCTCGGTCAACGACGACCTGGCCCGCATGCACGCCCGGCTCGGCGAGCTCAGGGGCGAGCTGGGCACGGCCGAGGAGAAGCACGCCGAGGCGGGGCGGGTGCGGGACGAGGTGTCCGAACGCTTCCGCAGCCTGACGGCCGGGCACCTGGCGGCGGACGCGCGGGCGACGGTCGAGCTGGCGCGCGACGCCGGGGTGCGGGCCGTGCTGGTCTCGGCCAGGGACGTCGCCGAGCAGCTCGCGGCGGTGCCGTACGAGCAGAAGAACGTCAAGGAGGCGGAGGCGCGGCTGCTCGACGCCTTCCACCACGCCAGGGAGATCCTCGCCGACCGCGCGGACCTGGAGCTGACGCCCGACGGGGACGTCCAGCTGCTGACCGCCACCGTCGCCGGCGTCCGGGCGGGGGCCGCCGCCCTCAGCGAGGCGCTGCGCAAGGAGCGCGACGAGCGGCGCTCGGACATCACGGAGGCGGAGCGGGACCTGTTCGACCGGACGCTGGCCGGAGACACGCGGCGGCACCTCGCCGACCGGATCAGGCAGGCGACCGCGCTGGTGGAGGGCATGAACCAGCGCCTCGAACGCGTCCGCACCGCCTCCCGGGTGGCCGTCCGCCTGGTGTGGCAGGTCGATCCCACGCAGTCGCCCGGCACCCGGGCCGCCCGCGACCTGCTGCTGCGCGACCCGGCCGGGCTGGACGAGGCCGACAGGGAGGCCCTGTACGTCTTCTTCAGGGACCGGGTGGAGGAGGCGCGGGCCGACAACTCGTCGGCGAGCTGGGAGGACCAGCTCATGAAGGTGCTCGACTACACGGCCTGGCACCGGTTCGTGGTCCGGCTGGACCGCGGCGACGGGCAGGGCTGGCAGGACCTCACCAGGAAGCTGCACGGGGCGCTGTCCGGCGGGGAGAAGGCGATCGCGCTGCACCTGCCGCTGTTCGCCGCCGTGGCCGCGCACTACCAGAGCGACCCGGGCTGTCCCCGGTTCATCCTGCTGGACGAGGTGTTCGTGGGGGTGGACAGGACGAACCGGGGGCAGGTGTTCGACCTGCTGGTGAACCTGGGGCTGGACCTGGTGCTCACGTCCGACCACGAGTGGTGCGAGTACCGCGAGCTCGACGGGATCGCCGTCCACCAGCTCATCACCGGCGACGGGGACGACGCGGTGACGACCGCCCGCTTCGTCTGGAACGGCTACCGTACGGTCCCGACGGAATGACCGTTCCCGACGGTGCTAATCGTTCTGAATGATCACGCTCTGGGTCTGCCCGAGTTCGCAGCCGTCGAGCGTGCCGTCCAACCGGTAGGCCGCGAGCAACTGCCGGAGCGCGTCGTCGGCGCCCGCGACCCCGGGATCGAGCTGTGCGCCGAGCGAGGCCAGGGCCGGAGATTCCGGCCCTGCCAGCCTGAACAGCAAGGCGACGCCGGGCGCGTCCGCATAGGTCTCGGGTTCGGTGAGCCAGGGGATCTCGTCGGCAAGCGCCGGATGCGCGCACAGCACGGCCGCCATCGCGTACGGGTCCGGTCTCCTGCCGCGGCCGACCCGGTCCGTCCACCGGACGACGTCCGCCGCCGACGCGGTCGTCAGCAGGCGGCTGCACTGTTTGAGCAGCGTCGCCAGCTGATCCAGCACCTTCTCCAGCTCTTCGTCGCCGACATCGTCGCCCGGGTCGACCAGAACCAGGTGTCCCTGCCGGCCGGGGCTGGTGAGCAGCGCGCTGATGGAGCTCTTGACGATGTCGGCCCACGAGTCGCCGGGACTGGAGTACTGAAGGCCCCCGACCGAGCTGTGGCCGAACCGAAGCCGCCTCTCCAGGGCGGTATCCCCGACGAGGCGTGCGTACATGACATCCGGGGCATCGGCTACCAGCTGCGCATTCGGCTGCGCCGAAATCTCGACCGAGCCGCCGTCGAACCTCAACGTGCTGAGGATCGACTGCCTTCCGGCCGTGTCGAGGCCCGACATCCACAGCATCACCATGGATCGCCACCGGGCCCGCTCGTTCTCTCCTTCCGGCCAGAGATCGTCGAGCAACACGAAATTCCGCAGCAGGACGAGCAGCGTGACCAGGTTGGCCGAGTAGGCCGCCAGCTGCCGCACCCGGTCCGTCGGGGTCGGCCGGTAGTCGGCGTACCGCTCCGAGCCGAACCTTCTGCGATGGCCCGCGATGAGCGCCGTGAGAGCGCCGGCGATCCGCCCCCGCTGCTCCGCCGGCAACTCGTCGGCCAACTCCTCCACGAACGTCAGGATGGTCCGCCGGTTCGACAGCGGCTGGTGCGACAGCAGCGCGAAGAGGAGGTTGTCGTTCAGGTCGCGGGCTCCGCGCCGGACCGGGGATTCGGCTGCCAGCTCGCCGAGCAGCTCGATGGTCTGTGCGGCCATCAGGTACTCGCCGAAGGTGGCGTGCATGAACTCGTAGCTCTGCCGCGGGTCGGCACCGGGCGCGCGGGCCTCGGCGGTGTGGACGAAGAAGAACTGTCCGATCAGCCGGCTGCCGACCTCGTCGGTGCGACTCGACGAGGAGGCCTGCTCGTCCATCGCCAGGAGGTCCGCCCCCAGCTCGGCGTCCGTCACGTTCTGCCTGCCACGGTTGAACATCGCGAACGCCGCCACGGCCAGTCTCCACAGCTGTTCGCGGACGAGCTCCTCACGCCGATGGCCGGAGAGCTTCTTGTTGGTGCGTTCGATCTCCCGGCGGGCGAAGGTGTCCAGCAGCCTTCTGTAGAGGTCGGCGGTCGAGAGCCCGTCGTCGAGCGCGGGCGCCCCGGGATCGGCGCAGTACAGAGCGAGCATGAGCAGCAGGAGCGGCTGTCCGGCCAGCTCGGGATGCCGCATGGCCGCCCCGGGGGTCAGCGCACGCGAGGCGCCGCCCCTGTTGGCGAAGTTCCACACCCGCAACCAGGCCGCGATCTGGTCCTCGTCGAACTCCTCAAGCTTGACGGCCACCGTCCCCTCCGGAACGGTGATCCGGTCGGCGACCACCGTCCGGGAGGTCACGATCACCACGACCGGGCGTTCCTGATCGGCCTCCTGACGCTGGAACGCCATGACCTCCTGCAGGTAGCCGCCCCGGTGACCGGCCGCCTGGAGCAGCTCGTCGAGGCCGTCCAGGAGGACGACGCGGATGGTGGCGCGGCTCTGGTCGGCCAGCTCCCACCAGTTGACCCGGCGATGGGTGGCCAGGTCGAGCGCTTCCTGGATCTGGTCGTGCACCGGTGCCCCGGCGCCGACCCGGCGCAGCGGAACCCGCACCGCGGTGAAGGCGGAGGCGGGCAGCCGTCCGGCGAGCATCTTGGTCAGGGAGCTCTTGCCCGCTCCTGGGTGCCCGAGCAGCAGCATCGGCGCTCGGGTGGCCTGGGGCGAGGTGAGGTGCGCCGCGAAGCGGAGGTCGAGGTCACCGAACACCGGCTGCTCACGCCACCAGCTCTCGTCGGCCAGCTTCTGGTCCTTGCCGCCCAGACTGATCCGGTAGCGGGGATCGACGAAGGACTCCTCGAGCGCGGGGAAGGTGAGCTCGGGGGTGGCCAGCACCGCGTCCTCCGCGACGATGTGCTCGCGTAACGCGCCCCGGTTGGCCCGGCTCATGACGGCGCACAGGTCGGGCTCCTCCCGGCGGTCGCCGGCCATCGACTCCAGCACCTGCTCCAGACGGGAGAGGGCGGCGGAGTGGCTGTCGAACGCGGTACTGACGTCCTCGCGGACCCCGGTGACCGCGGTCCTCGTGGCGGCGTGCTCGCCCAGACTTGCCCAGATGAGGAACTCCGGCACGGTCGCGCAGAGCGACAGGTAGTGGGACCGGTAACGCTCGATCGCGGCATCGAGGACCGTCTCCAGGTTCACCGGCAGCGAGGTGCCGGCCTGCGCGGTGAGGAGCCCCAGGAAGCGCAGGTGAGGCGCGATCATCCAATCCCGCAGTGCTGGGATGTTCTCCTCGAATCCCCGGGCGGGAGAGGGCGCGGGCACCTCGATGTCATAAAGGGCGTCGATCAGGTGCTCGTGGGCGTCGCGGGCGGTAGGCGTGATGAGCTGGAGCTTTTCGGCGTCCGTGAGGCGGGGCCGCGTGGCGAGCGGCGCCCTCAGGTGCTCGCGCCACGCCTCGAAGACCGCCGCCGCGACGATCGTGGTGTGGGCGGCGCAGATCAGCCGATGCCGTTCGTAGCCGGAGAGCCTCAGCAGCCGGTCGGCGGCGCTGTCCAGGGCCGCGCGCAGCAGCGAGACCGCCTCGTTCTTCTGGTCCACCCAGCCCCAGACCGCCGCGAACGCCGCCAGCGGCGGCAGCGCCGCCCCGCCGAGAGCCACGGCTCCGGCGGCCAGGATGGCGCCGCCCAGGAGCTTGTTCAGTCGGTCTATCCGGGGGCGGTCATGATGGCCGAGGATCGCCAGCGCGCCGCGATAGGTCAGGTCCGGGTCGCGGCGCATGACACCTCCACTGCTGCGTGCATGTGCCAAGTGTGGCCGGTCTCCGCCTGTCTCGCCTCTCGGTCGGGTCAGAGAGCATCGGCCCAGGGCGGGTTGGCGCCCGCGACCGAGCACGTCAGTGCCGCCACCCTTACCGCGAACTCGGCCGCCTCCACCGCCGTCCCCAGATCCAGGCCGTCCAGGCGGCCACCCAGGAGGTCCTTGGCGGCGAGGCTGTGCAGGAGGCCCGCCGTGAAGGAGTCGCCCGCGCCGACCGTGTCCACCACGTTCACCTCCGGCGCCGGCACCGACGCGCGCTCGCCGTCCAGGGACACCAGCGCGCCCGCCGCGCCCCTCGTGACGACGATCAGCCGGGCGCCGGCGGCGTGCCAGGTATCGCAGGCACGCTCCACCGGCACGCCGGGCAGCAGGAAGTCGAGGTCGTCCGCGCTGAGCTTGAGGATGTCGGTCCACTCGCACCAGCGCGACACCGGGTAGTCGGCCAGGGAGGCGAGGCTGGGGCGGACGTTCGGGTCGATCGAGATCGTGGCGCGCCCGGCGGCCTCCCGCGCGAAGGCCTCCACCGCCGTCCGGCCCGGCTCCCTGGCCAGGGCGAGCGATCCGGTGTGCAGGCAGGCGACCGGGCCGAGGCGGTCCAGGTCCAGCTCGTACGGGGTCCACTGCCAGTCGGCGGTGCCGTCGGCGTAGAAGGTGTACTCGGCCTGACCACCGGCGTCGAGGGCGGCGACGGCGAGCGTGCTGGGCTCCTTGGCGTCGACGGAGGCCGAGAGGTCCACGCCCGAGGAGGCGAGGTGGCGGCGGAACAGCTCGCCGAACACGTCGCCGGAGACACGGCCGAGGAAGCGCGTGGGGGTCCCGAGCCGGGCCAGCGCCACCGCCGTGTTCGCGGGCCCGCCGCCCGGCAGCACCCGCAACCCCAGCTCCATCGCCTCCCCGCCGTGCTCGGCCGGCCCGGATATGAGGGTGTGGTCGCCGGGGGAGCGGGTGGTGAAGCCGTCGGCGACGCACTCGCCCAGGACAGCGATCATCGAGCCTGCCTTTCAGGCACGTTGCCGATTTGTTACGGCATGGGGGCATTGACGTTTCTCGGATGGGAGTCCATCATCGCAGCACAGCGGATGTCAACGTTGACATATGTCAACGATGACATCGGGTCCCCCCTGATAGGAACCGCCCATGAATGCAAAGATTTCGGCCGGACTCCTGGTCACCGCCCTTCTCGTCACCGGATGTGGCGGCGGGGGCGGGGGCGCCGGGCAGAGCTCCTCCGCGACGCCCAAGGTCGGCCTCATCACCAAGACCGAGACGAACCCGTTCTTCGTGAAGATGAAGGAGGGCGCCCAGAAGTCGGCCCAGGCCAACGGCATGGAGCTGATGACCGCCGCCGGCAAGTTCGACGGCGACAACGCCTCCCAGATCACGGCCATCGAGAACATGGTCGCCGCCGGTGTGAAGGGCATCCTCATCACGCCGAGCGACACCAAGGCCATCGTGCCCGCCGTCAAGAAGGCCCGCGACGCGGGCGTGCTCGTCATCGCGCTGGACACGCCGACGGACCCGCAGGACGCCACGGACGCGCTGTTCGCCACCGACAACCTCAAGGCCGGCGAGCTGATCGGCCAGTACGCCAAGGCCGCCATGGCCGGCAAGCCCGCCAAGATCGCCACCCTCGACCTGGCCCCCGGCATCACCGTCGGCCAGCTCAGGCACGACGGCTTCCTGAAGGGGTACGGGATCGCGGAGGGCGACCCGTCCATCGTCTGCTCGCAGGACACCAGGGGCGACCAGGCCAAGGGCCAGACCGCCATGGAGAACTGCCTGCAGAAGGCCCCCGACATCAACCTCGTCTACACGATCAACGAGCCCGCGGCGCTGGGCGCGTACACGGCGCTGAAGGCCAAGGGCCGGGAGAAGGACGTGCTGATCGTCTCCGTGGACGGCGGCTGCACCGGCACCAAGGCCGTGAAGTCGGGCGAGATCGCCGCCACGAGCCAGCAGTACCCGCTGAAGATGGCGGAGGACGGCGTCAAGGCGGTGTCGGAGTTCGCCAAGACCGGCAAGAAGGCCTCCGGCTACACCGACACCGGCGTCACCCTGATCACCGACAAGTCCGTCTCCGGTGTCGAGGCCAAGGACACGGCCTTCGGCCTGGCCAACTGCTGGGGCTGACATGGCCGTCATGGAAGCGACGCTGCCGCGCCGCCTGATCTCCACACCCGTCGCGGGCCCGCTGGCCGCGCTCGTCCTGGCCTGCGTGTTCTTCGCGCTCAGGACCGACCAGTTCTTCACCGGCCCGAACTTCTCGCTGATCATCCAGCAGGTCATGGTGGTCGGCACGCTGGCCATCGGCCAGACACTGATCATCCTGACCGCGGGCATCGACCTGTCCAACGGCGCGATCATGGCGTTCGGCGGCATCGTGATGACCAAGCTGGCCGTGGACAGCGGCCTGCCGCCGGTCCTCGCGGTCGCCGCCGGGCTCGCCGTCTGCTCGCTGTTCGGGCTGGTCAACGGGTTGCTGGTGACACGGATCTCGTTGCCGCCGTTCATCGTGACGCTCGGCATGCTGAACGTGGTCTTCGCCCTGACCCACATCTACTCCAACGAGCAGACGGTCACGGACCTGCCGCCGGTGCTGACGTTCCTCGGCCAGACGTTCCAGGTCGGGCAGACGAACGTCACCTACGGCTCGCTGCTGACGATCCTGCTGTTCCTGCTGTTCGCGTACCTGCTCGGCTCCACGGCATGGGGCCGCCACGTGTACGCGCTCGGCAACAGCCCCGAGGTGGCCCGCCTGACCGGCATCAGGACGAGCCGGCTGACCATCGGCGTCTACACGCTGGCCGGCTTCGTGTACGGCATCGCCGCCCTGCTGCTGGTCTCGCGTACCGGAGTGGGCGACCCGCAGGCCGGCCAGACCGACAACCTGGACAGCATCACCGCGGTCGTCCTGGGCGGGACGAGCCTGTTCGGCGGCCGCGGACTGGTGATCGGCACGCTGGTCGGAGCGCTCATCGTAGGGGTGTTCCGCAACGGGCTGCAGCTGATGGGCGTACCGTCGATCTATCAGACGCTCATCACCGGCATCCTGGTGATCCTCGCCGTCGCGGTCGACCAGCTCTCCCGCAGGAGGAACCGATGACGACCCCCGTGCTCCAGGCCCGCGGCCTGGTGAAGCGCTACGGCCACGTGACCGCGCTCGACGGCGCCGACTTCGAGCTGATGCCCGGCGAGGTGCTCGCCGTCATCGGCGACAACGGCGCCGGCAAGACCAGCCTCATCAAGGCGCTCACGGGCGCGCTCCAGCCCGACACCGGCGAGATCCTGCTCGACGGCAAGCCGGTGCGCTTCCGCGACCCGCTGGAGGCGCGCCGGCAGGGCATCGAGACCGTCTACCAGGACCTCGCGGTCGCGGCCTCGCTCGACATCGCCACGAACATGTTCCTCGGCCGTGAGATCCGCAAGCCCGGCATCCTCGGCAGCGTCTTCCGCATGCTCGACAAGAAGCGCATGCGCGAGGAGTCCGCCCGGCACATGGCCGAGCTCAAGATCGGGCTGCGCTCGCTCACCCAGCCGGTCGAGTCGCTGTCCGGCGGCCAGCGGCAGGGCGTGGCCGTGGCCAGGGCGGTGGCGTGGGCCACGCACGTCGTGGTCATGGACGAGCCCACGGCCGCGCTCGGCGTCAAGGAGTCCGGCCAGGTGCTCGACATGATCAAACGGGTCCGCGACGGGGGCACGCCGGTCGTGCTGATCAGCCACAACATGCCGCACGTGTTCGAGATCGCCGACCGCATCCACGTCCAGCGCCTCGGCCGCCGGGTCGCCCAGATCAAGCCGGGCGACCACAGCATGGCCGAGGTGGTGGCCATCATGACCGGCGCCCTTCAGGTCTCGGAAGGCAAGGCGGTGGTGGCGGACCAGGGCGCGGCGGAGGCTATCGGGTTGTCCTGATGAGCGGCCACTAACATGGGCGCAATGCGGCGTCCGACGATGACAGATGTGGCGCGTGAGGTCGGCGTCACGGCGAAGACGGTCTCGCGGGTGCTCAACGACGACGGCCCGGTCGCCGTCGAGACCCGCGAGCGCGTCATGGAGGCCGTCAGGAAGCTGGGCTACCAGCCCAACCTGATGGCCCGCAACATGCGGGTCGGCGCGCGCGACGCCGCGATCGGCCTGGTCATCCCCGAGATGGGCAACCCGTTCTTCGGCACGGTCGCGGGCGGCATCGAGAGCGCCGTCCGCGCCCGCGGCCTCACCCTCATCGTCGGCAACTCCAGCGAGACCGCCGACCTGGAGCAGTCGCTGATCGCGACGTTCCTGGCCCGCAGGGTGAGCGCGCTCATGGTGGTCCCCTCGGCCACCAGCGACCACCGCCACCTGCGCAACGAACGCGTGGCCGGCCTGCCCATCGTCTTCCTCGACCGGCCGGCCGTCGGCCTGACCGCCGACAGCGTGGTCAGCGCCAACCGGGAGGGCGCCAGGGCCGGCGTCGCCCACCTGATCGCCCACGGCCACCGCAGGATCGGCTTCGTCGGCGACGTGCCCGCCGCCCTCTACACGCGCCGCGAACGCTTCCAGGGCTACCGCGACGCGCTCGAAGGCGCGGGGCTGCCGTTCGACCGGGGCCTGGTGGAGACGGGTCACGACCAGGAGGCCGCGGCCCGGGCCACGATGCGGCTGTTAGCCCTCGGCGATCCGCCGACCGCCCTGTTCGCGGGCAACAACCTCGCCTCCACGGGCGCGGTGGTGGCGCTGTCACGGGCCCGCCGCAGGGACGTGGCGCTGGTGGGCTTCGACGACCTGCCCCTGGCCGAGTGCCTGGACCCGCCGCTGACGGTCGTGGCCCAGGACCCGGCGCGGATGGGGGCCGCGGCGGCCGAGCAGGTGCTGGCGCGGCTGGACGGCGACCGCTCCAAGGCCCGCAGGACGCTGGTGCCCACCCGGCTGGTCGTCCGGGGCTCGGGCGAACTGCCCGCCCCCAAGTAGCTAGCGAGGGTAGGCGCCGCCGTCCAGGCTGAGGACCTGGCTGGTCAGATAGCCGTTGCGGAGGACGGCCAGGGCCAGGTCGGCGACCTCCTCAGGACGCCCGAAGCGGCCGACCGGGAGGTGGCTCGGGCTCGCCGTGGCCGGGAGCATCGCGGTGTCCTCGATCAGGGCGGGCGCCAGGGCGTTGACCGTCACGCCGTGCGAGGCCACGCGGGCGGCCAGGAAGTGGAGCATGCCGTGCAGGGCCGCCTTGGACGCGGCGTAGTGCGGGCCGACGATGCCGCCGGTGAAGGCCGCGATCGACGACATGAACAGCACCCGCCCGAACCCCCGCGCCGCCATCCCCGGCAGCGACTGCTGCGCCAGCAGGAACGGCGCGCGCAGGTTGACCGCCATCGTGCGGTCCCACGTCACCGCGTCCACCGCCGTGTACTCCTGCTGGATGGCATAGCCCGCGTTGGAGATCAGCAGGTCGACGGGGCCGAGCGCGTCGGCCGTGGCGCGCAGCAGGGCGACCGGGACCTGCGGGTCGGCCAGGTCGCCCGGGAGCGCGATCGCGTCCACGCCGGCGGCCCGCGCCCGCGCCACCAGGTCGTCGGCGTGCTCGGAGCGGGTGCCGTACGTGAAGGCGGTTCTGACTCCCGCGGCGATGAGACGGCGCCCGATCGCCTGCCCGATGCCGCCCGACGCGCCGGTCAGCAGGGCCACGCGGCCAGTGAGTTGGGTCATGTCACCCAATCTTCCCCGTGACTGAGGCGTTGACGGCACGTTGGAATGGGGCGTTTCCGTACGTCTTCCACTGTGTGCTCACGCGTAACTCGCGGTCCACCTGGGCGGTCTACGGTGCGCGCATGAGAATGCGCAGGTTACTCGCGAGTGTGCTGGCCGGAGTCGTCGCGGGCGGTACCGTCGCGGTCGTGCTGACCCAGACGACTCCCGCCACGGCCGAGCGCCGCGGCCAGGCACCCATCGTGATCGGCCACCGGGGCGCGAGCGCCCACCGGCCCGAGCACACGCTCCTGTCGTACGAGACCGCCATCGCCATGGGCGCCGACTACATCGAGCCCGACCTCGTCTCGACCAAGGATCACGTGCTGGTCGCCAGGCACGAGAACGAGATCTCCGGGACGACCGACGTGTCCGCGCACCCGGAGTTCGCCGACCGGCGCACCACCAAGACCGTGGACGGCCGGCCGATCACCGGCTGGTTCACCGAGGACTTCACGCTGGCCGAGCTGAAGACGCTGCGCGCCAAGGAGCGCGTCCCCGACCTGCGGCCGGACAACACCGCGTTCGACGGGCTGCCGGAGATCCCGACGTTCGAGGAGGTCGTGAAGCTGGCGCAGGAGCACGGCGTCGGCGTCTACCCCGAGACCAAGCACCCGACGTACTTCGACTCCATCGGCCTGTCGCTGGAGGAGCCGCTGCTGGACGTGCTCAACCGGTATCGCGTGCGCAAGGCGTACATCCAGTCCTTCGAGACCGCGAACCTGCGCGAGCTGCGCGGCAAGACCCGCCTGCCGCTGATCCAGCTGATCACGTTCGGGGGCGCGCCGTACGACTGGGTCGCCTCCGGGAGCGCCCGCACGTACGACGACATGGTCAAGCCGGACGGGCTGCGCGAGGTGGCCTCGTACGCGAGCGGGATCGGGGTGGACACCCGGCGCGTCGTGCCCCAGGACGCCTCGGGCAGGACCCTCGAACCGACCACGCTGGTCGCCGACGCGCACCGGCGCCGGCTGGACGTGCACGTCTGGACGGTACGGAACGAGAACTCGCAGCTGCCCGCCGACTACCGGCTCGGCAACCCGGCCAGCCCCGTCTACCCCCGGGCCACCGGGAACGTGATGGGGTGGCTGTCGAAGCTGATCGACCTGGGCATCGACGGCGCCTTCTGCGACGACCCCGCCATGGGCAGGGCCGTGGTGAGCGGACGGCAGGCGTAGGGACTCGTGGGGCGTCGGCCCTATTCCCCACCGGATCAGTGGGTACATTGGTCCGGTGAGGAACGACCAGCACGGCCTGGCGATGACCGGGGCCGGCGCCGCCGCGGCGCGGCACTACGACCGCGCGATCGACGAACTGCTGCACCTGCGGGTGGAGGTCGCCACCGAGACCAAGGCGGCGCTGGCCGAGTCGCCCGGCTTCCCGATGGGCAACGTCCTGAGCGCGTACCTCGGGCTGCTCACCACCGAGGTCGATGACGCGCGGAAGGCGCGGGCGCGGTTCGGGGCGTTCCGGGACAGGATCGACGAGTCGTCGCTGCTGCCCCGCGAGCGCGCCCACGTGGCGGCCGTGCAGGCGCTGCTCGACGGCGACTGGCTGACGTGCGGGCGGCTGCTCGGCGAGATCACCGTGGAGCACCCGCGCGACGCCCTGGCGCTGGCGGCCGGGCACCAGGTCGACTTCTTCACCGGCGACGCGCGCTCGCTGCGCGACCGGATCGGCGGGGCCCTGAACGCCTGGCGGGAGGACGACCCGCACTTCGGCCACGTGCTGGGGATGTACGCCTTCGGCCTGGAGGAGGCGGGGCACTACGACCGGTCGGAGGAGGCCGGGCTGCGGGCGGTCGAGCTGAACGCGCGCGACGTGTGGGGCATTCACGCGGTCGTGCACACGTACGAGATGCAGGGGCGGTTCGGGGAGGGGCTGCGTTACTTCGACGCGCGGGTCCCGGACTGGTCCACCGGAACGTTCTTCAACATCCACAACTGGTGGCACTACTGCCTTTTCGCGCTGGAGTCCGGTGACGAGGCGCGGGCGCTGGCGATCTACGACTCGGTGCTCGCGGGCGGGGAGACCTGCATGGAGCTGCTGGACGCCGCCGCCCTGCTCTGGCGGCTCCACCTGGAGGGCTCCGAGCAGCACGAGCGCTGGCGCGCTCTGGCCGACGCGTGGCCGGTCAGGGTGGCCGAGCCGTTCTACGCCTTCAACGACATGCACGCGGTCATGTCGTACGTGGGCGCCGGGCGGATCGGGGAGGCGGAGAAGCTGATCGCGACGCGCGAGGCGTACGTGCTGGAGCCGCGTCCGGGCGTCACCAACCGGGACATGACGCTCAGGGTGGGCCTGCCGGTGTGCCGCTCGCTGGTGGCCTTCGGACGGGGCGACTACGACGCGGTCGTGGACCTGCTCCATCCGATCAGGCACCGGGTGAACGAGTTCGGCGGCAGCCACGCGCAGCGGGACGCCGTGCAGAAGACCCTGCTGGAGGCGGCCCTGCGGGCGGGGCGGCGGGACGTCGCGCGGGTGCTGGTGAGCGAGCGCGTCAACGTCCGGCCGTGCAGCCCGTACAACTGGCTCAAGCAGGCCGCCCTCGCCGATGAACTGGGCGAACGGGGCGCCGCCGCGGCAGCCCGCCTGCGCGCCGGCGAGCTGGCCCGCAACGGCGGCCGGTCCTAGCCGGGGACCCGGCCACGGCGGCCGGGTCCTGGCCGGGGAACTGTCGGAGCCGGCGGGTAGTGTTTGCCGCCATGGAACGCCAACTCACCCTGATGGTCGTACACGCACACCCCGACGACGAGTGCCTCAGCACCGGCGGCATCTTGGCACGCTACTCCGACGAGGGCATCCGCACGGTCCTGGTCACCTGCACCAACGGTGAGCAGGGTGACGGCCAGGGCGGCGTGAAGCCGGGCGAGGACGGCCACGACGACGCGGCGGTGGCCGAGCAGCGGCTGGCCGAGCTGCGCGAGTCGGTGTCCCACCTGGGCATCGACCACCTGGAGCTGCTCGGCTACCGTGACTCCGGCATGGAGGGCTGGGACGCCAACGCCCACCCCGACGCGTTCGCCAACGTGCCGGTCGAGACGGCCGCCGCCAAGCTGGCCGCGTTGATGGAGCACTACCGGCCCCAGGTGGTGGTGACCTATGACGAGACCGGCGGTGGCGGCTACGGCCATCCCGACCACGTCCAGGCCCACCGCGTCACGGTGGCGGCCGTCGAGCAGACCGGCATTCCCGACAAGTTCTACTACACGGCCATGCCTCGGTCCGGCATCAAGCAGATGTTCGAGATGATGCGGGCCAACGGGGTCGATCTCGGCGACTTCCAGCCGTCCGACGACTTCGGCACCCCCGACGAGCGGGTCACCAGCGTCGTCGACATCGCGCCGTTCGTCGAGCGCAAGCTCAAGGCGCTCAGGGCGCACGAGAGCCAGGGCGAGAACATCTTCCTGCTCCGCATGCCCGAGGAGGTGCAGCAGCAGGCGTTCTCGCACGAGGCGTTCGAGCGGAAGCTGTGCAAGGTGGACGCGCCCGATCACGAGGAGGACCTGTTCGCAGGACTGCGTGACGGCTAGCCTCCAGAACATTATTCTGAGCCTTATGGGCACCCTCGTCAGCTATCAGCTCAAGGACTCCGTCGCCACCATCACCATGGACGACGGCAAAGTGAACGCGGTCTCGGTCCAGATGCTGACCGAGCTCGGCGCCGCCCTCGACCGGGCGGCCGCCGACTCGGCGGTCGTGCTGCTGGAGGGCCGGGAGGGGGTCTTCTCGGCCGGCTTCGACCTGAAGGTGCTCGCGGCGGGCGGCGACGGGGCGCTGGCGATGGTGCGGGGCGGGTTCGAGCTGGCGGAGCGGCTGCTGTCGTTCCCGACGCCGGTGGTGGCCGCCTGCACGGGGCACGCGGTGGCGATGGGCGCGTTCCTGCTGCTGTCGGCCGACTACCGGGTGGGCGCGGCCGGGCCGTACCGGCTGGCGGCCAACGAGGTGGCGCTGGGCATCACGATGCCGTACGCGGCGGTCGAGATCCTCCGGCAGCGGCTCACGCCCGCGTGTTTCACGCGGGCGGTGCTGCTGGCCGAGACGTTCTCGCCCGACGACGGCGTGGCGGCCGGGTTCCTGGACCGGGTGGTGGAGCCGGCCCGGGTATCCGACGTGGCCCGCGAGACGGCCGAGGCGCTGACCGGCCTGAACATGAGGGCGCACGCGGCTACGAAGGCGCGGGCGCGGCGGCGGACGCTGGAGGCGATGCGGGCCGGGATCGCCGAGGAACTGGGCCCGGGGGCGAGCTGACCGCCGGCGTAACGGGACGCCTGTGGCCGGGGGGACCCTCCCGCCCATGCGTGATCCTTTGCCTGGAGCGGGGCGCTCTGGTCTGCGGGCCCTTTGTCGGCGCGGGTGGGCCAGTGGGGTGATCAGCGCGCGGCCTCGGACGTGACGGCGCGGCCGAGGAAGGCGAGGAGCCGCTGGTGAGCGGTGGCGTCGGCCGGGGCGGGCAGTTCGGGGCCGAACATGCCGGGCCGGCGGAAGGTGTCGAAGTCCATGCCCCGCATGACCGCCAGCAGTTCCTCGCAGGAGCGCTGGTCGACGAGGTGCTCCTGGCGGGTGGCGAGTGCCAGGTCGACGCCGTGGACGAGCACCTCGGTGAGGTGGATGAGCGCCGCCATCGGCCCGGGTACGGTGCCGAACCCCAGGCGCACGCTCGTCTCCAGGACCCCGGGCCGGTGCCAGGCCGCGCGGTCGAGGTCGGCCGCGACGGCGAAGGCGCCCTGCGGATCGGTGCCCAGCCAGTCGGACTCGTGATCGGCCCCAGCCTCGGTCCCGGTGAGCTCGGCGGCGAAGATCCGCATTCCGCCCACCAGGTGGTTGAGCTCGGTGCGTACGTCCCACTCCGGGCACGGCGTCACGGCTCCGAGCCGATCGGGCCCGATTCCCCTGACGATGGCGGCCGTCATGTCGATGGCCCGGTCGATCTGCTCGATGACGCTGCTCATGTCGTTCTCCAGGGGATGCGGGGACGTAGCGTCGCGCTCTAAAGCAGGATGCGACTGCGTTAAAGCGCAATCTAGAGCCGCAGAAGCCGCAAACGCAAGTCGTAACTGCGTTAAGGTGGCGGCATGGAGGAAGAGCGACAGGCGGCCCGCCGGCCCGGTGGTCGCAGCGCCCGCGTCCGGGCAGCGGTGCACCAGGCCGTCACCGACCTCATCGCCGAACGCGGCTACGGGAACTTCACGGTCGGCGAGGTCGCGGCCCGCGCCGGCGTGGCCGACACCAGCGTCTACCGCCGCTGGGGCAACCTCGAGGCCCTGCTCATGGACGTGGCGATCACCTGGCTGACCACGCAGTCGCCGATCCCCGACACCGGCAGCCTGGCGGGCGACCTGCGCGCCTACGCCGCCAACGTGGCCCGCGACGTCACCGGCCCCGACGGGCCGGCGGTGCTGCGCCTGGTCATCGCCCTGTCCACGGCGGGACAGGACGGCCTGCGGGCGCGCGACGCGTTCCTCGCCGAACGTTCCCGCCAACTCCAGGTCATGCTCGACCGGGCCCGCGACCGGGGTGAGCACCCGCCGGACGTCCTGGACGTCCTCGACCACATCCTGGCCCCGATGTACATCCGGATCCTGTTCGGAGCGGGCCCGCTCACCCCCGACTACGCCGGCACGCTGGTCGACCGCCTCCTGTCCCACAAGTGACCACGGTCGGATGCGCCGACGTCGAGGGCATGAGCGCCGGGCCGGATCGCTGCGCGCCTGGCGGGAGCACCTGAGGGACGCCGCCGGGCACTGACCCGGATCCCGCTCCGGAGCCGGGTCGTACGATCGGCTCATGCCGCATGGCCGGGAACGGGAGTGCGGGCTCGTCGCGCGGCTGCTGGACGACGCGCGGGCGCGCCGCAGCGGGGCGCTGGTCATTCGCGGTGAGGCGGGGATCGGCAAGTCGGCACTGCTCGACTTCGCCGCCGCGCGGGCGTCCGACCCGCGGGTGTTGCGGGGCGGAGGGGTGGAGTCGGAGGCGGAGCTCCCGTACGCGGCGGTGCACCAGCTGCCGCATCCGGTTCACGGGGTGGGAGGCGTCGGTGCGGTTGAGGTCAGGAAGGACACCAGCTCCTTCGCGACCCGCTCCGGCGCGTCGCGGGGCAGCCAGTGGCCGGCATCGGGGACCAGGGCGAAGCGGGCGTCCGGGATGAGGGCCGCCGCCGCGCGTACGTCATCGGGCGGGACCAGCGTGTCCTTCTCCCCGCACAGCAGCAGCGCCGGGCAGGCCAGGTGGGTCAGCTCGTCGCCGAAGCAGGTACGCGGGCCGTTCCAGCGCACCTCGTCCCGCTGGAACGCCGACCACGCGACACCGGCGTCCGGACCGGACAATGCCGCTCGTACCTCGGCCAGAAGGTCGGCCGTCACCGCGTCCCGGCGGTGGAGCACCGCCCGGAGGCCGGCGCGGAGGAGCCGGTCGCTGCGTCGCATGAGCGCGTTGGACGCGGCCGGCGCGTACGGGGCGTGCACGGCGAGGTAGCCGGCCCGGCCGCCGGCCACGGACGGGCTCACCCCGTACGGCGCGCAGAGCGCCAGCTTGGCGACCCGGTCCGGCTGGTCGAGCGCCACCCGCAGGGCGATCCCCCCGCCGAGGGACAGCCCGGCGATGGCGACCGGGCCGGTGGTGCACGTGTCGAGGAACTCCCGGAGCCAGGCCGCGTACCCGATCAAGGTGGGCTCGGTCGTCCCCAGCGGGGTGCCGCCGAAACCGGGCAGGTCGGGTGCGGTCACCCGGGCGTGCGCGGCGAGCGCCGTCCAGACCGGCTCCCAGGTGAGGCGGGCGCTGTCCAGCCCGCCGCCGTGCAGGAGCACCAGTTCGGGGCCGTCGCCCGCTCTGTGGGCCCGGACGAGCGAACCGGACACCGTGCACACCATCTCGTCATGCCGCATCGGGCAATCCTGCCCGGGACGCCGCCGGCTCGCATCCGCGACTTCACCGGCCCGGCATCGGCGGGCCCCGCCGGGCAGGCGTCCGCGCGCGAACCGCACCAGGGCACGTAGCGGCGGGCGCGGCCGGCTCAGCGGGGCCTGCCTGCCGTTCTTCAGGTCCGGCGAAGGAGCGCGGACGCCGCCTCGACGCTCGCGACGACGTCGAGCCGGCCCCAGCGGACCGGCCAGGAGAAGCGGCGGTCGACGGTCCAGGCCAGGACGGCGTCGAGGTCGCCCGGGGAGTTCAGGCGGTCCTCGTCGGCGATCACCAGGGCCGCGGCAGGGCCGACGGGGGGGTCGGCGATGGCGCACCACGAGGAGTCCGCCAGGGGAAAGGCGTCCGACCGGAACATCCCGTGCAAGGTCGCGTAATCGTCGTCGAGCGGACTCCGTTCACTGTCGAAGTAACGGCCGAACACGAAGTCGCCCAGCACGGCACCGGTGAAGGCGCCGACGAAGCGGAGCGTCTGCGCGCCGATCAGCGCGAGCACCCCGTCCGCGCCCCACAGCACCGCCTCCGTCCCGTCCGGCGCCTCGATCGACCCGACCCGGGCCGGTTCGTCGCCCAGCGACCACACCTCCGCCCGCCCGTCCGCGGTCAGGCAGGCGCCGAAGTCCCCGGCGCTCTCCCAGGCCCAGGGGCGCTCCTGACCGTCGTAGAAGTACTGGCCGACGCGCCTCGTGGTGGCGATGGGCAGGTGGTACTGGTGGCGGCCGTGCGCGTCGTGAACGTCGACACCGCCGCTATCCTCCACCACGACCGCCAGCCGGGCCTCGGCCCCGCGCATGCCCCAGTGCAGCGACCCTTCGGCCTGCGCCACGGGGTCGCCCACCGGCCGCCCGGTGTCGGCGTCGAAGACGGTCAGCCGGCGCGGGCGGCCCGGCGTCAGCGCGGCGGCGTACCGGTCGTCCGGGCTCCACGCGACCGGGCCGGCGGTCAGCGCCAGCCAGCGCATCCGCCCGCCCGGGAGATCGACCACGGCGGCCCACGTGTCGTTGTCCCCGAGCAGCCGCCCGCCGTCGCGGGACCAGCGCACCCGGCGGAAGGAGAAGTAGTCGTCCTTGAGCCGCTCCTTCGCCTCCTCCGGCAGCGGTTCGGTCAGCATGGCCGGCTCGGGGCCCGTGTTGTGGTGGCGGTAGTCGTTGTAGAAGACCTTGCCCTCGTCCAGCGCCGCGACGCAGCCCATCATCTCGTGCTCGCTGCTCATCGAGACGTAGGCGCGGCGGCCGTCGGGGGCCAGGGTGAAGATCGCCGCGGCGTCGTACCCGTCCGTCACGTCCGCGCTCCCGTACGGATTGGTACGCGCGCCGAACGGGTCCCACACTCCGACGTTGTTCGTGCAGAACGCCAGCGCGACCCGGGTGCCGTCCGCCGACCACTGCACGGTGTCGCGGCGGCCGGGCCAGCCGACGCCGTACATGATGTCGATGGTGTTGACGAGGCGCCCCGTGGCCATCTCCCACACCTGCAGCGGACCGGTGCCGTCGTAGTTGTCCTTCGTCAGGCCCCGGCCCGTGGCGAGGTAGCGGCCGCACGGGCTGAGCGCGTAGTCCTGAAAGCCGCCCCCGAACATGGTGTACGGGTGCCGCAGCCGCGCCCCCCGCTCGCGCAGGCGCTCGGTGGCCAGCAGATGCGCGCCGGTGACGCCGTGCCGCTCTTCCATCCCGGCCAGCAGGTCACGCAGCGGGAGCAGGTCCCGCTCCGGCTCGAACGCCGACCAGTCGGCCTCCTCCAGCAGTTCGAGCAGGGCCGCGGGATCGTCCCGCACCGCTTCCAGATCGGGGAACTCCCCGGACCCCGTACGCGGGGCCGGCGCCAGCAGTTCCGTCACCGGCAACACCGGCACGCCCAGCCGCTCCGCCGCACGGACGTGCTCGTTCGGGTAACCGCCGTCGTACCCGTCCAACACGACGTCCACCGAACACGACACCTCGTCCACGACGTTGGCCCCGGCCGCCTCGAGCCGCGCCTTCAGCTTCGCGACGGACTCGGTACGGAAGCTGCCCGCCACGACGGCGGTTCTGCCTCGAAGATCCATAGCTGGCGAGGATAGACGAAGCGGAGCAGGCTGCCGTACCACTGCGGGACAGCGCCTACCGTGGGTGCATGCGCCTGACCGCCTTCACCGACATCTCCCTGCGCATCGTGATGCGGCTGGCCGTGGCCGATCCGGACGACCTGCTGACCACGCGGGCCGCCGCCGACCTGCTCGCCGTCCCCTACACCCACGCCGCCAAGGCCGTCGCGAGGCTGAGCGAGCTGGGTGTGGTGGAGGCCAGGCGCGGGCGGGGCGGCGGGTTGCAGCTCACCGCGGCCGGGCGCGAGGCGACGGTCGGGGGCCTGGTCCGCGCCCTCGAATCCGCGGGTGACGTGGTGGGGTGCGAGGACGACCCGCCGTGCCCCTTGCGGGCGGCCTGCCGGCTGCGGTCCGCACTGCGCCAGGCCCAGGAGGCCTTCTACGCCTCGCTCGACACGATCACGGTCGCGTCCCTGGTGGACGCGCCGACCGGGCCGCTTTTGCTGTCGTTGACGCCCCCCGGAAAGGGGACCGACCCCGCCATTGCATAATATGAATCCCAGATACCAATTTATGGTCCTTTCTGGGAGGTCTCATGCTGTCCGCTGAGAGCGCGGCGATCGTCGGCGAAACCCTGCCCGTCGTGAAGGCGCGGCTCGAGACGATCACGGCCAGGTTCTACGAGTCCATGTTCGCCGACCGCCCCGAACTGCTCGACGGGCTGTTCAACCGTGGCAACCAGCGCAACGGCGAGCAGCGGCAGGCCCTGGCGGGCGCCTTCGCGGCGTTCGCGGCCGCGCTGGTCGCGAACCCGGACGAGCGCCCCGACGCGCTGCTGGCGCGCATCGCGCACAAGCACGCGGCGGTGGGGGTGACCGACGACCAGTACGTGATCGTCCAGAAGTACCTGTTCGGCGCGATCGCCGAGGTGCTCGGCGACGCCGTCACGCCCGCGGTCGCGGCGGCCTGGGACGAGGTGTACTGGCTGATGGCCGGCGCGCTCATCGCCATCGAGGCCCGCCTGTACGCCGACGCGGGTGCCCGGCACGGCGACACCTGGCGGCAGTGGCAGGTGGTCGAGCGGCGCGAGGAGACCGCGGACGCCATGTCGCTGGTGCTGCGGCCGGTCGGCGACGCACCGGCCCCGCCCGCCCGGCCCGGCCAGTACGTCAGCGTACGGGTACGGATGCCCGACGGCGTCCGCCAGCTCCGCCAGTACACGCTCTCGGGGAACGGCGCGGACGGCCTGCGCCGCATCACGGTCAAGCGGGTCGGCGACGGCGAGGTGTCGAGCCTCCTGCACGCCACCGCCAAGGAGGGGGACGAACTGACCCTGTCCGCGCCGTTCGGCGACGTGGCGCTCGACGGCGGCCAAGCCCCGCTCGTGCTCGTCTCGGCGGGCATCGGCTGCACCCCGATCACCGCGATGCTGGAGCACCTGGCGCTCACCGGCGACACCCGCCGGGTCCTGGTGCTGCACGCCGACCGCTCCCCGGCCGCCCATGCCCTGCGCTCGGACATGGAACGCCTGGCCGACGCCCTGCCCGGCGGGGAGCGGATCTTCTGGTACGAGGAAGGCCACCCCCGTACCGGGAGGATGTCCCTGGACGAGGTGGACATCCCGGCGGGCGCGGTCGTCTACATGTGCGGGCCTGTGCCGTTCATGCGGACGGCACGCGGCGAGCTCATCACGGCCGGGGTCGCCCCGCGCGACATCCACTACGAGGTGTTCGGCCCGGACCTGTGGCTCGGCGCGGCCTGAAAGCGGTTCTCGGGGCGGAGCTCAATGGCCGACGCTCTGGTAGTGGTCGAGCTGGCGCCGCCACACGAGGTACGCCAGCACGATCAGGATCACTCCCACCAGCGGGGCGGCCAGCGCCCAGGGGTTGCCGAGCTTGCCCAGTATGACGCTCGCCGGCACGTACGCCACGAACGCGACCGGCAGCACGAACGTGAGCAGCCACTCCACCACGCCGCCGAAGATCCTCATCGGGTACGAGCCGAACTTGCTGAAGACGTCGTCCACGAAGACCCGCAGCGCGAAGGTGTCGATCATGCGCAGCGACAGGGAGCAGAGCGCGAGGAAGAAGGCGGCCTCGATGAGGGCGCCGCCGACGATCGCCATCAGGCAGAAGGCGATCAGCCAGGCGTTCCACCGGACCTGCGCGTTCTGGCCGGCCACGGCGAACAGCGTCAGGCCCACGAGCAGGTCGCCGAACTGGGCGATGCCCATTCGGTTGCCCATGAGCTGGACGAGGGGGTTGAGGGGGCGCAGCAGGAAGCGGTCGAACTCTCCGTTGAGGACGAGCCCCTGGATGTCGTTCACGCTCATCAGGGGGATCATGGCCAGGGCGTGGGCGGTCAGGCGCAGGCCGTACAGGAAGGCGATCTCCGCCAGGCCCCAGCCCGCCAGCGACGGGAAGGTGTGCATCACCACCCAGACGAAGGCGAACCCGGTGCCCTGCCAGATCGCGCCGCTGAGGATGCCGATCACGGTGTTCATGCGGTACTGCAGGGCGCCGCGGGCGGAGGCGCGCTGGAGCAGGACGTACAGTCGCAGGCCGCGGAGGAGCTCAGCCACCCTGGATCACCACCCTTCGGTGGGCCCGGGACCAGGTCAGTTCGAGCAGGCCCCACAGTCCGGCGACCCAGGCGAGCTCAACCACCACAGGTCCTGAAATATCGGAAATGTGGCCGATGTAGATCGCGGCGGGCACGTAGCCCATGTACTTGAAGGGCAGGACCTCGGCCAGATCGCCCAGGAAGCCGGGGAAGAAGGCGAGCGGCACCATCGTCCCGGCGAAGAACTGGCTGACCAGCCGGTAGAGCAGCGAGATGGCCCCGGTCTCCATGGTCCAGAAGCCGATCAGGCTGATCAGCAGCGCCATCTGCACGGCGATCACGTACCCGAGCACCAGCGTGATCACATAGCCCGGGCCGTTGACCGGCACGGTGATCGAGCCGACCAGCAGGACCACGGGGACGACCGGGGCGAGCAGCAGCAGCCCGCCGGCGGTGTTCCCGACCTGGAAGGCGGCCATCTGCCGGAGGTAGCCGGCCGGGCGGGCCAGGTCGAAGAAGACCATCCCGGTACGGATGCGGTGATGGACGGTGCGGGAGACGAGCGTCTGGGTGGCGAAGGCCTGCAGGTTGACCAGTGTGAGGTAGGCCAGCAGCGCCTCCAGCGTGAGCCCGGCGGCCACGGGGCGCGAGCCGTACACGGCGGTCCAGATCATGCGCAGCAGGAACACCTGGGCGACCATCGTCACGCAGGTCATGATGATGTTGCTGTGGTAGGCGAGGCTCGAGCAGCACCACCAGTCGTCGGGGCTGGTTCACCAGCGCGTCGATGGCACCGTCGAACAGCACCCGGCCGTGGTCGATGAGGATGATCCGCTTGCACAGCGCCTCGACGTCGGCCAGATCGTGCGTGGTCAGGATGACGGTGGTGCGGCCGGCGCGGTTGGTCTCCACGATGAACTCGCGTACGGCCTCCTTGGCCACCACGTCCAGCCCGACGGTCGGCTCGTCGAGATAGAGCAGCGGAGGTTCGTACAGCACGGCCGCGGCCAGGTCGCCCCGCATCCGCTGGCCCAGGCTGAGCTGGCGCACCGGGGTGTCGAGGAACTCGTCGAGCCCGAGCAGGTCGCGCACCTTCTTCAGCGACGTCTCGAAGCGCGCGGCGGGAACGTCATAGAGCGAGCCCACCAGCCGTAACGACTCGATCAGCGGCAGGTCCCACCACAGTTGGCTGCGCTGGCCGAAGACCACGCCGACGTTGCGCGCGTTGGCCGAGCGGCTGCGCCAGGGCACCAGGCCGTTGACCCGCACGGTGCCGCTCGTCGGGGTGAGGATGCCGGTGAGGATCTTGATGGTGGTGGACTTGCCCGCGCCGTTCGGTCCGAGGTAGCCGATGACCTCGCCCTCGTCGATCGCGAAGCTGACGTCGTCGACGGCGGTCTTGTGCTCGTACTGCCGGGTGACCAGTGTGCGTAACGCCCCGAAGGGGCCGGGGAAGGTGCGTGGCCGGCGGAATACCTTGGTTAATCCCTCGACCCGGATCATGCACGAATACTTTCTTCGGGGCGCGCACGCTGCAACTTGTTTTCACGGCCCCTAGCTGGAGGTGGCCGCGACCCAGATGGTCCACCCCTGGCGGCAGGTGTCGGAGGGGAACTTGTTGTCGCAGCCCATGACGCTGAAACTGACCCGCTTGCCCGCACCGGGGTAGACCACGAGACGGCCGCGCGTACGCGGCTGGTCCTTCAGCTTCAGCTCGCCCTTCAGCCCGCCGCTGAGCGTCACCCGGTAGTAGTCGTAGTTGAAGGGCGTGCTCGGCCCCCAGCGGAAGACCAGCCCGTTCCTGCCGTTGATCCTGGCGGAGTAGGCCGCGACGATCATTTTCGGGCCCTGGTCCGGAGACCAGGCGATCTGGCCGTCGTCGAAGTTCTGCCTGCGGCCGTTGCGGTTCGGCACGCCCCGCTCCTCGTCGGTGGCGCAGCCGATGATGGCGCTCTCGCCGCCGAGCGAGCGCCAGTAGTCGCCGATCAGTCCGTACGGCTGGATCTCGCACGAACTCGCGGAGGCCGGCTGGGCGACGAAGGCCGACCCGGCCACGATCATCGCGGCGGTCGCCGTCACGCGAAATGTCTTGTTCATGCCTCGAAAGTAGGCAGGACCGGGCAAGACGGCATGAGTAGGGCCTACTCATTTGTCTGAGGTGCGCCCGACCGCCGGTGACGGCACCGCGTGGACGGCGACGGCGGCGAACCGATCGAGCAGACTTTTTCGCGAGAGCCCGTACGACGCAACCGCCCGGAAGGCGAGAAGCCATGGTCGATGTGTTCGCGAAATGCCGGCTGCCCGAGACCTATCAGTTCGTGAAGGACCTCGGCGTCTATCCCTACTATCAGGCGATCGAGGAGCGGTCGGACAGGGGCGAGGTCGTGATCGACGGGCGGGTGCTCGTGCAGGCGGGCTCCAACGACTACCTCGGCCTGTCGGGCGACGAACGCGTGAAGGAGGCCGCGATCGAGGCGACGCGGCGGCTGGGCACCGGCAGCGGCGGCTCACGCCTCAGCAACGGCTCGCTCGCGCTGCACGAGGAGCTCGAAGCGCGACTGGCGGCCTTCTTGGGGCGGGCGGCGGTCATGGTGACCAGCGCGGGCTATCTGGCCAATCTCGCCCTCGGGGCGCTGATCGGGCCCCGTGACACGGTGATCGGCGACCGGCTGGTCCACGCCTGCCTGATCGACGCCGTACACCTGGGCGGAGCGCGGTTACGCCGCTACCGGCACAACGACATGGACCATCTGGAGCGGCTGCTCGACGCCTCCGACCCCGGCGCCGGGCGGCTGATCGTCACCGAGGGCATGTTCTCCACCTCCGGCAGCGTGTGCGACCTGCCGGGCATCGCCAAGCTCGCCCGCGCGTACGGCGCCCGCGTGGTCATGGACAGCGCCCACGACGTCGGCCTGCTCGGTGCGACCGGCCGAGGGGCGGCCGAACAGCACGGGCTGGAGGGCGCGGTCGATCTGCAGACCATCACCTTCTCCAAGACGCTGGGCACTCTCGGGGGCGCGGTGGCCGGCCCCGAGGAGATCATCGCTTACCTGCGGCACTACGCGCGGTCCATGGTGTTCACGGCCGCGTTGTCCCCGGCGTGCGCCGCGGCCGCGCTGGCCGCTCTGGAGATCATCGTCGCGGAGCCGGAGCGCCGTCACCGCCTGCGGACGGCGGCACGGCGGTTGAGCGGGGAACTGGCCGCGATGGGCTACGCGGTCGTCCCCTCCGATCGGCCGGTCATCGCGGTGCCGGTCGGCGACGACCTTCTGTGCTTCCAGCTGTGGCGGGAGCTGTTCGACGAAGGCGTCTTCACCACCGCCATGATCTCGCCCGGCGTCCCGCCCGGCCAGGCGCTCATCCGGGTCAGCATCACCGCCGCCCACACGGAGGCCCAGGCGGAACGCATCGCGTCGGCGTTCGCCACGGCCCAACGCCGCCTGCGGCTCGTCCGCGAGGAGTAGCGGCAGGTCGGGGGCCGCGTGCAGCCTGCGCCGCAGCTCGACGGCGCGGGGGAGCTCGTGTTCGAGCGCGGCACGGATGCGGGCGAGCGGGACGGCGCCCGCGGTGGCGGGAGTGGCGATGTGTTCGATCACGCGGAGGACCTCAGGCCGTAGACGCGCAGCGCGTTGTCCGAGCCGATCATGGTGGCCACCCGGATCGCGTCGGACTCGGTCCATTCTCCCGCCTCCACCCATCCGCGCAACGCCCTGCCGAGCCCACGCCTGAAAAGGCGGGCGCCGAGCAGATGGAGCTCGGCCGGTCCCCACGCGTCGGAGGAGAAGAGAATCTTGGCGAACGGCGCCAGCTCCAGCGACTCGGCGATCAGCGCGTCCGAGCGGCTGCCCGTGTAGTTGACCCCGAGCCCGACATCGAAGTAGATGTGCGGGAAGACCTGCGCCAGATATCCGGCGTTGCGGTGGTACGGGTAGCAGTGCAGCAGGGTGATGTCGACGCCATGGGGCTCCACCAGCTTCAGCCAGCGCGTGAGCAGGAGCGGGTCGCATCGGTGCAGCTCGACGTCCGGGTCGCCGTAGCCGGCGTGGAGCTGCAGCGGGAGCCCGCGCTCGACCCCGGTCCACAGCCCGAAGCGGAGTAGCACGGGGTCGTCCACACGCGGGTCCGCTCCCGTCTCCGTCCGGGCCAGCCACCGGCCGGCCGCGTCGATGACCTCCTTGTCGGAGGGGAGCGCCGGGTCGAAGTCGAAGCCGTGCCGGTAGGCGACGATGCTCTTGAGCCCGACGGCCGCCGCGCTCCGCACCGCCAGGGCGGCGCGGAACCGGTCGGGGAAGTGACGCGCGGGATCCTCGCCTTCCTGGGGCTCGACCTGCCTGAGGGATGCGCGATCGCGCCCGGCCACCGGCGCCAGGCCGACGAGCTGAACGCCGCCTGGACCGAGCGCTACCAACAGGAGTGAGTGGCCCGCAACCCGAAGAGGCCCGCGCTCCCCGGGTTGCGGGGCTTGTCCCGACGGCGCCGGCCGGGCGCCACGAGGACGGCGTCAGCCGAGCCAGCCCGGCGCCACCAGGACGGCCCAGGCCGACAGGGGGCCCACCACGACGATCGCCGCGCCGTACGCCAGGAGCTTGCGGTAGAAGGCGTCCCGCTCCATGCCCCTGACGTTGGCCACCAGCAGCGCCCCCGTCGTCGAGAACGGGCTGACGTCCACGATGGCCGACGACACCGACAGCGCCGCGATCATCGCGACAGGGCCCAGGGTGCCCTGGTTGAGCAGCGGCACGGCCAGCGGGACCAGCGCACCCAGGATGCCCACCGTCGAGGCGAACGCCGACACCACGCCTCCGACGTAGCAGATGAGCAGCGCGACCAGCAGCGGGATGCCGATCGCCGCCACCGCCGAGCCCACGTAGTCGACGGTGCCGATCTCCTGGAGCACGCCCACGTACGTGACGACGCCGCAGATCAGCAGCACGGTCGGCCAGGCCACCCGCTCGACGGCGCCCTTGTTCGTCCTGGGGGAGGTGAGGGACAGGACGACGGCGACGGTGACGGCGGTCAGGCCGACGTCCAGCTTGAACACCAGCACCGCCAGGCAGAGGGCGACGATGCCGGTCAGGGTCAGCGCCTGGTGCGGGGTGAGGCGCAGGCCACCGGACCCCGCGTCAGAGGCGTCGGGGAGCGGTTCCGGAGCCGCCGTATCGTCGGCGGTCTCCACGGAGACGGACGTGGCCGCGGCTGCGGGGGCGGACCCGCCGGACGACGAACCGGCGGCGGACGCGCCGGACGACGGGCCGGTAGCGGCCCCACCCGAAGGCGAGGCGGCCAAAGAGGCGGCGGGCGAGGAGGTGGCGGGCGTAGAGGCGGCGGGCGAAGGGTCGGGCGCGTCGGGGGAGACGGCGCCGCGATTGACCAGGTGACGGCCGCCGAAGATGAAGAACACGACCGCCGCCGCGCCCGCGTTGAACGCGAAGCTCGACAGGAACAGCACCAGGTCGTCGACGGGCAGCTTCGCGTCCCTGGTCACCCCGTTCACGATCCCGCCCAGCACGCTGATCGGCGAGAACGCGCCCGCCTGCGTGCCGTGCGCCACCATGAGCCCGATCAGCATCGGATGGATCCGGTAGTCGGCCGCGAACCCGAAAGCGATGGGCGCCAGGATCGCCGCCACCGCCGGGGCCGGCGCGCCCACGGCCGTCAGCAGCGCCGAGATGGCGAACACCACGATCGGGATGGCGGCCAGCCGGCCGCGTACCAGGTGCACGGCGGCCCGTACGAGCCAGTCGACCGTGCCGTTGTTGGTGGCGATCGCGAACAGCAGCGTCACCCCGACCAGGATCACGAACAGGCTGCCGGGGAAGGCCCCCAGGATGTCGTCCGTGCTCATCCCGGCGGCCAGCGTGCCGACGAGGAAGGCGCCGACCAGGGCCAGCGCGCCCAGGTTCACGGGGAAGACGGTCGCGATGACGAACATGACGATGAGGGCGAGAATGGACAGGAGCTCTGCGGACACTGCGTACTCCGATCTCCCCCGAGCGTTATGGCAGGTCGACCACCTGGTGGAGGAGCTCGACCGGATGGCGGGCAGCGCGTCCCGCGCCGTGGGCGATCTGCTGGCGGCACGAGACCCCCGTGGCCGCCAGCAGGGTGTCGGGCGAGGATGCGGCGATCGCCGGGAAGAGCCGGAGGCCGCCGATCTTCATGGACAGGTCGTAGTGCTCGCTCTCGAATCCGAACGAACCGGCCATGCCGCAGCAGCCGGCGTCGATCTCTTCCACCTCCGCTCCCGGGATCCTGGACAGCAGCTCGCGCGTGGCCGCGGTGCCGACGACGGCCTTCTCGTGGCAGTGGCCGTGCAGGAGGATCCGGCGCCCGCTCAGCCCGCCGTTCAGCGGCAGCGAGCCGTCGTCGACGGCCTCCGCCAGCAGCTCGGGGATGAGCCTGGCCCGCGCCGCCACCGCCGCCACCCGAGGGTCGCCGGGGAGCAGCGCGGCGTACTCGTCCTTGAGCGTGAGCAGGCAGGACGGCTCCAGCCCGACGATCGGCGCGTCCGAGCCGGCGAGCCGGCCGACCATGGCCTCGGCCATCGCGCGGGCCCGGTCCAGCAGCCCCTTGGAGATGCTGGATCGGCCGCAGCAGCCCTCCGACTCCAGGCGTACCCGGTAGCCGGCGCGCTCCAGCAGCTCGACGGCGGCCCGCCCGATGCCGGGCTCGCTGAAGGAGGTGAAGGAGTCCGCGAGCAGGATCACCTCCCGCCGTCCGGAACGCCGCCCGGAAGACGGCGGCCGGCGGGCGAACCAGCGGAGCAGGTTGTCGCGGCGGAAGCGGGGCAGCGGCCGCCGCGTGCTCAGCCCGAGCGGCCCGCGCAGGGGGGCGGCCAGCCAGTTCGACAGGGGCGCGGTGGCCGAGCCGAGCCGGTTGAGCGTCCGGATCGCCCCGAACAGCCGCGACCGCGGCGGCACGCCGTGGGTCTCCTGGTACTGGTGCAGGAACTCGCTCTTCATCGCCGCCATGTCCACGCCCAGCGGGCACTCCGACTGGCAGGCCTTGCACTCCAGGCAGAGGTCAAGGATCCCGTGCAGCCTCTCGTCGCCGAGGGCCTGCCGGGGGTCGTCCGAGGACAGGGCCTTGACCAGGGCGTTGGCGCGGCCGCGGGTGGAGTGCTCCTCCTCGCGGGTGGCCATGTACGACGGGCACATGACGCCCGTGTCGTCCTTGCGGCAGACCCCGACGTTCATGCACCGGTCGGCGGCGGCGTGCATGCCGTCCGCGAACGACAGGGTGGTGCGCAGCGGGCGCGGCGCGGGCATCGCGGGATCGCGCAGGTGCTCCGTCATCGGGGGCGCGTCCACGATCTTGCCGGGGTTCAGCAGCCCGCGCGGGTCGAAGGCGTGCTTGATGCGCCGCATCGCCTCGTAGACCGCGTCGCCGAACAGCCGCCGGTTGAACTCGGAGCGCGCCAGCCCGTCGCCGTGCTCGCTGGAGTTGACGCCGCCGTGCCGGGCGGCCAGCTCGGCGATCTCCTCGGCGACCGCGCGCATGGTGCCGATCTCGTCGGGCACGCGCAGGTCGACGAAGGGGCGGATGTGCAGGCAGCCGACCGAGCAGTGGCCGTAGAACCCCGCGGAGAGCCCGTGCCGGGAGAGGATCTCCGCGAACTCCTCGACGTACGGCAGCAGCCGTTCCGGCGGCACGGCCGTGTCCTCCACGAACGCCAGCGGCCTGCGGCTGCCCACGCTGGAGGCCATCAGCAGCCCGAGCCCCGCCTTGCGGACCTTGAGCACGGCCGCCTGCTGCCCGGCCGTGACGGCCCGCAGGGTGTGGTAGCCGTGGCCGTTCGCCTTCCAGGTGGCGGCGAGCTTGTCCACGCGGTCGGCCACCTCGGCGGGACTGTCGCCGAAGAACTCGACGAACAGCAGCGCCTCGGGGTCGCCGGACAGGATGTCGCCGAGCCCGGCGTAGTCCACGCGCCGCCTGGACAGGTCGAGGATGGCCTTGTCGATGAGCTCGACCGAGGCGGCCTCGAAGGAGAGCGCGTCCGCGGTGGCGGCGATGGCGGACGGCGTGGAGGTGAAGTGGCCGACGGCGATGGCCTTGGCCCGGGGCCGGTCCACCAGCCCGACCGTGGCCTCGGTCACCACGGCCAGCGTGCCCTCGGAGCCGACGACCAGCTTGGTGAGGTCGGGCAGGTCACGGGCGGCCAGGTCCAGGCGGTAACCGCCCGAGTGCCGCCAGAAGCGCGGGAACCCGGACAGGTCCACCCCCTGCAGCGCCCCGGCCACGGCCGCGCCCAGGCGGGCGTCGGAGCGCAGGTCGGGCGTGCCGGCGTCGGCGAGCACCACCCGCAGCGACTCGACGTGGTCCACGGTGGACCCGTAGAGCACGGAGTGGCTGCCCGCCGAGTTGTTGCCGATCATGCCGCCGATCGTGGCCCGGTTGCTGGTCGAGGTGTCGGGCCCGAACATCAGCCCGTGTTTGCGGGCCGCCCGGTTGAGCTGGTCCTGCACGACGCCCGGCTGCACGCGGGCGCTCCTGCCGTCGATCTCCAGGATGCGGTTCATGTGGCGGGAGAAGTCGACGATCACCGCCGCCCCGACCGTCTGCCCGGCCAGGCTGGTGCCCGCCCCGCGCGGCAGCACCGGCACCCCCAGCTCGCCGCAGGCCGCGACCAGCGCCTGGACGTCGCCGGCGTGCCGGGGGAAGGCGACGGCGAGTGGCTCGATGGCGTACATGCTGGCGTCGGAGGCGTACAGATGCCTGGTGTACGGATCGTCCCTGACGTCTCCTTCGAGCAGCCGGGACAGGGTCCGGGCCAGGGTCATGCGGCCCCCTCCAGGTACGCCAGCGCGACGCGCGTCCCGCCTTCCTTGATCGGTGCCCCGGCCGCGCTCAGCCCCATCTCGACGCCGCTCAGCGTGCCGGCCAGCGTCAGGTCGTTGAAGTGGCCGAGGTGGCCGATCCGGAAGACGCGCCCCGCGAGCCGCCCGAGCCCGGTGCCGAGCGACATGTCGTACCGATCGAGGATGAGCTTCCTGACCGCGTCGGCGTCGTGCCCGTCCGGCATCAGCACCGCGGTGAGCGAGCTCGAGTGCTCCCGCTCGTCGGCGCAGAGCACCTCGAGCCCCCACGCCCGTACGGCGCGCCGCGTCGCCTCGGCGTGCCGGTCGTGGCGGCGGAAGACCTCCGCCAGCCCTTCGTCCTCCAGCAGCATGACGAGCGCCTCGCGCAGCCCGTAGAGCAGGTTGGTCGGCGGCGTGTACGGGTAGAAGCCGCCGCGGTTGGCCGCGATGATCGGCTCCCAGTCCCAGTACGAGCGGGGCAGCCGCCCCCGGTGGGCCAGCGCCTTCGGGCTGACCGCGTTGAGGCCGATGCCGGGCGGCAGCATGAGCCCCTTCTGCGAGCAGCCGACGGTCACGTCCACGCCCCATTCGTCGTGGCGGTAGTCCATCGAGCCCAGCGACGAGATCGTGTCCACCAGCAGCAGCGGGGAGTGCCCGGTCCGGTCGACGGCCGCGCGGATCTCCGGGATCCGGCTGCGCACGCCGGTCGAGGTCTCGTTGTGCACGACCATGACGGCGGCGTGCTCGGCGGTGAGGCGGCCGGCGATCGCGTCGGGGTCGGCGCCGTGCCGCCAGTCGCCGGGCACGAGGTCGACGACCAGCCCCAGCCGGGCGGCCATCTCGCACCAGAGCGCGGAGAAGTGCCCGGTCTCGAACGCCAGCACCCTGTCCCCGGGCGAGAGCGTGTTGACCAGCGCCGCCTCCCACGCGCCCGTCCCCGACGACGGGTAGACGATCACGTGGTGGCGGGTCCGGAAGACCGCCTTCAGCCGCTCCAGGACCTCGCCGGCCAGGCGGGCGAAGGCGGGGCCGCGGTGATCGACGGTGGGCTGGGCGATGGCGCGCAGCACCCGGTCGGGAACGTTGGTCGGTCCTGGGATCTGCAGGAAATGACGCCCCACGTCTTGATCTCCTTGCGTGCCGTGTCACGGCACGGTGTGCCGTGTTGCGGTTCACTAACATTAAAATCGGTCCGCAGAGGAGTCAATGGATGCAGAACGTGATCAACGCCCTCCGGGTGCTCGAAGAGGTCGCCGCCCGCCAGCCCGCCGGAGTCGGGGAGCTGGCCCGGGTGCTCGGGCTGCCCAAGAGCACGGTGCAGCGCTCGCTGAGGACGCTGTACGAGGCCGGGTGGATCAGGCCCGCGGCGGGCGAGATCACGCGCTGGCAGGTGACGAGCAAGGCGTTCCAGGTCGGCCGCAGGACGGAGCTGGGCCTGCGGGACGCGGCGATGCCGGTCATGGAGCAGTTGCGGCAGCGCACCGGGGAGACGATCCACCTGATGGTGCCGGAGGGCGACGCGGTCGTCCTGATCGAGCGGCTGGAGACCGACAAGCCGCTGCGCATCGTGCTGCCGCTCGGCATCAGGCTCCCGCTGCACGCCTCGGCCAACGGCAAGGCCGTGCTCGCGCACAGGTCCGCCCCGCTGCCGGAGCTCGCGTCGTACACGGACACGACGATCGTCGACCCCGAGGCGCTGGGCGCCGAGCTGGCCGCGGTCCGGGCGCGGGGTTACGCGGACAACCGCGGTGAGTGGCGCTCCGACATCGCGGCCGTCGCCGCCGCCGTGCTGGGCCCGGACGGCCCGGTCGCCAGCCTCAGCATCTCCACCCCCGCCAGCCGCATGCCGGAGGAACTGCGCGGGGAGTACGGCAAGTTGGTCACCCAGGCGGCCCGCACTCTGACGGAGTCCCTGACCTGAGCGTGGCTGAACGGCAACTTGTCATCTGAGCATCCGGAAACTTTCTGGAAATGCGGGCGTCGAATGCTGGCCTGACCCTGCGGTGATCAGCACGAATATAACAGTTTGCACCCTCTTGACACGCCGAAACCTGGACCCATAAGTTGCCGCAATATTAACGGGAATTCCTCGAAAGTTTCGGCAGCAGGCCGGCTAAGAGCCGAAAGGGTGGCATGAGGGGCCAGGTACCAATCGACAAGTGGCGGGACACGCGGCTGACTGCCGCCGAGCGGGCCGGGGTGCTCATCCCGCTCATGACGCTGGAGGAGAAGATCGCCCAGCTCGTGGGCGTCTGGGTCGGCGCCGACGCGTCAGGGGGAGGCGTCGCCCCGCACCAGGCCGACATGGCGGGCGTGGAGTGGAGCGACGTCATCGCCCACGGGCTGGGCCAGCTGACCCGCCCGTTCGGCACGGCGGCGGTCGATCCCGTCGCCGGCGCTCGCTCGCTGGCCGCCTCGCAGGCCCAGATCGTGGCCGCCAGCAGGTTCGGGATCCCGGCCCAGGTCCACGAGGAGTGCCTGACCGGCTTCGCCGCCTGGCGGGCGACGGTGTACCCGGCGCCGCTGAGCTGGGGCGCGTCCTTCGACCCCGAGCTGATCGAGGAGGTGGCCGGGCGGATCGGCCGGTCCATGCGGGCAGCCGGCGTCCACCAGGGCCTGGCCCCGGTCCTCGACGTCACCCGCGACTACCGCTGGGGCCGCACCGAGGAGACGATCGGCGAGGACCCCTACCTGGTCGGGACGGTCGGCGCGGCCTACGTGCGCGGGCTCGAGGGCGCGGGCCTCGTCGCCACGTTGAAGCACTTCGCCGGCTACTCCGCCTCCCGGGGCGGCCGCAACCTCGCCCCCGCCCACATGGGAGGCAGGGAACTGGCGGACGTGATCCTGCCGCCGTTCGAGATGGCCCTGCGCCTGGGCGGCGCCCGGTCGGTGATGAACTCCTACGCCGAGATCGACGGCGTCCCCGTCGCGGCCGACGAGGAGCTGCTGACCGGGCTGCTGCGCGAGGAGTGGGGGTTCGCGGGCACGGTGGTCGCCGACTACTTCTCCATCCGGTTCCTGCACAAGCTGCACGGCGTCGCGGCGGAGGCCGCGGACGCGGCCGGGCTCGCGCTGCGGGCCGGGATCGACGTCGAGCTGCCCACGGTGGACACCTTCGGCCCTCCGCTGATCGAGGCCGTGAAGTCGGGACAGGTCGACGAGGCGCTCATCGACCGCGCGCTGGCCCGGGTGCTGGCGCAGAAGGCCGAGCTGGGGCTGCTCGACGAGGACTGGCGGCCGCTGCCCGGCGACGCCGCCGACGTGCGGCTCGACGACGAGGAGAGCCAGGAGCTCGCCCTGCGCCTGGCGCGCGAGTCGATCGTGCTGGTGCGCAACACCGGCGGCGTCCTGCCGCTCGCGCCGGGCCGGCGGGTGGCGCTCGTGGGGCCGGTGGCCGACGACCCGATGGCGATGCTCGGCTGCTACGCCTTCCCCGCGCACGTGGGCCCGCACCCCGAGCACGGGCTCGGGCTCGACCTCCCGTCGCTGCGCGAGGCGCTCGGCGCGCTGGTCCCCGATCTCGCGTACGAGCCGGGCTGCGAGATCACCGGCGACGACACCTCCGGGATCGCGGCGGCCGTCGCCGCGGCGGCGGAGAGCGACGTGTGCGTGCTCGCCGTCGGCGACCGGGCGGGGCTCTTCGGGCGCGGCACCTCCGGCGAGGGCTGTGACGCCGCCGACCTGCGCCTGCCGGGCGTGCAGTCAGAGCTGGTCCGGGCGGTGCTGGCGACCGGCACCCCGGTGGTCCTGGTGCTGCTGGCCGGGCGGCCGTACGCGCTGGGCCCGGAGTTCGACGCGGCCGCGGCCGTCGTCTACGGCTTCTTCCCCGGCCAGCGGGGCGGCCAGGCGCTGGCGGAGGTGCTCACCGGCGCCGTCAACCCGACCGGCCGGCTGCCGGTCAGCGTGCCGCGCGACGCCGGCGGCCTGCCCGCCACCTACCTGTCGCCGTGGCTCGGCCGCCGTACGCAGGTGTCGTCGGTGGACCCGACGCCCGCGTACTCGTTCGGGCACGGGCTGAGCTACACCACGTTCGAGTGGGAGCTCCTGGACACGGGCGCGGCCGAGTGGCCGGTGGACGGCGAGGTCACCGTCGGGGTGCGCGTCCGCAACACCGGATCGCGGGCCGGCGCCGAGGCCGTCCAGCTCTACCTGCACGACCCGGTCGCGCAGACCACCAGGCCGGTGGTGCGGCTGGTCGGCTACACCCGCGTCCCGCTGGAGGCCGGGCAGGCCGCCCGCGTGGAGTTCACCGTCCCGGCCGACGCCGCGTCGTTCACCGGCGTGCGCGGCCGGCGCATCGTCGAGCCCGGCGACGTCGAGCTGCGCTTCGGGCGCTCCAGCGGGGACGCCGCGACGGACCCGGCGACCGGTGCCGTGGCGGCCGTGCCGCTGCGGCTGACCGGCGCCGAGCGCGAGCTGGGGCACGACAGGAACCTGCTGGTCACGGCTCGTATCACACGGGAAGGAGCGGGATGAGCACAACGTCGTTGGACAATCCGCCGCGAGACGCGCGGGCGGCGGGACCGGCACCCAGCCGGCGCAGACGGGCCAAACCCGGCACCTGGCGGCACGCGATCCGCCGCGACTGGCAGCTGTACTCGCTGGCGATCCTGCCGCTGCTGTTCTTCGCGATCTTCCGGTACCTCCCGATGCTCGGCAACGTGATCGCCTTCCGCAAGTTCGAGCCCGGCGGGAGCATCTTCGGCGAGACCTGGGTGGGCCTGCGGTACGTGAAGATGTTCCTGAACGACCCGTCGTTCTGGACCGTGTTCGCCAACACGCTCATCCTCGGCGCGCTGACCCTGCTGTTCTGCTTCCCGCTGCCGATCGTGCTGGCGCTGCTGCTCAACGAGGTGCGCAACCGGCGCGTGAAGCGGTTCCTGCAGTCGGTGTCGTACCTGCCGCACTTCCTGTCGATGGTCATCGTGGCCGGCATCGTCATGCAGATGCTGGCCATCGACGGACCGGTGAACCAGATCGTCAAGGTGTTCGGCGGGGAGCCCACCGCGTTCCTGCAGAAACCCGAGTGGTTCCGCACGATCTTCGTCTCGTCGGAGGTCTGGCAGACCGTCGGCTGGGGGACCATCCTCTACCTGGCCGCGCTGACCACCATCGACGAGCAGCTCTACGAGGCGGCCCGGATGGACGGCGCCGGACGGTGGCGGCAGATCTGGCACGTCACCCTGCCGGGCATCCGGCCGACGGCGATCACGCTGCTGATCCTCAACATCGGCACGTTCATGGCCGTGGGCTTCGAGAAGGTCCTGCTGCTGTACAACCCGCTGACCTACCCGACGGCGGACGTGATCTCCACATACCTGTACCGGATGGGCGTGGAGTCCAGCAACCTGAGCTACGCCGCCGCGATCGGCCTGTTCGAGGCCCTGGTCGGCGTGGTGCTGATCCTCTCGGCGAACCTGATCTCCCGCCGCACAGTAGGGACGAGCCTGTGGTGACCCTCGAGAAGACCCGTGGCTACCGCGCCTTCCAGGTGGTCAACGCCGTCATCCTGAGCGGCGTCGTGATCGTGACGCTCTACCCCTTCCTCAACATCCTCGCCCGCTCGTTCAGCGAGGAGCGCTACATCGTCGGCGGGCAGGTCAACCTCATCCCGCGCGGGTTCAACATCACGACCTACAAGCTCGTGGTGTCGGACCCGACATTCTGGACGAACTACGGCAACACGATTGTCTACACCGTCGTGGCCACGGCGATCGCCATGCTGCTGACGACGTGCTACGCGTACGTGCTGTCCAAGAAGCACCTCAGGGGCCGCACGTTCCTGATCTGGGTCGCCGTCTTCACCATGATCTTCTCCGGCGGCCTGATCCCCAACTACGTGCTGGTCAACGGCCTCGGGCTGACCAACTCCATCTGGGCCATCGTCCTGCCCAACGCCATCAGCGTCTTCAACCTCCTGGTCATGAAGGCGTTCTTCGAGGGCCTGCCGCAGGAGCTGGAGGAGGCCGCCGCGATCGACGGCCTGAACACCTACGGCGTCCTGTGGCGGGTGGTGCTGCCGCTGTCGAAGGCGGTCATCGCCACGATGGTGCTGTTCTACGCGGTCTCGTTCTGGAACTCGTGGTTCACGGCGTTCCTCTACCTGAACAAGACCGAGTTGTTCCCCGTGACCATCTACCTGCGCAACCTCATCGCGGGCGCCACCGGCGCCGAGTCCGCGGGCGCGTCGCTCAGCGAGGCGTCGGCGGCGGCGGCCAACATCCAGTCGGTGACGATCATGCTCACCGTCGTCCCCATCCTGGCGGTCTACCCCTTCGTGCAGAGGTACTTCGTCTCGGGCGTCATGCTCGGCGCGGTCAAGGGTTAACCACTGTCCTCCCGAAAGGATCCCCCCCCATGCAGCACATCTCCCGCCGTCAGGCACTCCTCGGGCTGGGTGCGCTCACTCTTGCCGTCGCCGGCTGCGGCGAGGACGCGGCTCCGAAGAAGGCCGCCGACGTGTCCGCGAACAAGGCGGGCGCGATGGCCAACTACGGAGTCAACCAGCAGTTCAAGGCCACCGAGCCGATCTCGTTCGACGTGCTCTACAACAACCACCCGTTCTACCCGGACAAGAGCGACTGGCTGTTCTGGCAGGAGCTGACCAAGCGGACCAACGTGACGCTCAAGCCGGTGGAGGTGCCGCTCAGCGACTACGAGAAGAAGCGCGGCCTGCTGGTGGGCTCCGGCCAGGCCCCGCTCATCATCCCGAAGACCTACCACCCGGCCGAGGAGGCGTTCGTCTCCTCCGGCGCCATCCTGCCGGTCAGCGACTACTTCGACCTGATGCCCAACTTCAAGGACAAGGTCGCCAAGTGGAAGATGGAGCCGGAGCTGGACACCCTGCGCCAGGCCGACGGCCGCATCTACCTGCTGCCGGGGCTCCACGAGGAGATCTGGGCCGACTACTCCCTGGCCGTGCGGACCGACATCCTGGAGAAGCACAAGCTGGAGGTCCCGAAGACCTGGGATGATCTCTACACCCTGCTCAAGGCGCTGAAGAAGGAGTACCCGGACCTCTACCCGATGACCGACCGGTTCGGTGTCCCCACGCCCGGCGGCAACATCTTCAAGCTCGTCGCCCAGGCCTACGGCGCCAAGGGCGGCTGGCAGTACCAGCACGCGACCTTCGACGCCACGGCCGGCAAGTTCGTCTACACCGGCGCGATGCCGCAGTACAAGCAGATGCTGGAGTACCTGAACAAGCTGGTGAAGGAGAAGCTGCTCGACCCGGAGAGCTTCACCCAGCAGGACGAGCAGGCCAAGCAGAAGTTCAACTCCGGCAAGTCGTTCGTGATCAGCGCGAACGCGCAGTCGATCGTCAACGACTACCGCCCCACGCTGACCAAGCTCGTCCCCGGCGCCAAGGTCGCCAAGATCCCGGTGCCCCTGGGCCCGGTCGGCGAGTACAAGATCGACACCCGGCTCGAGAACGGCGTCATGATCTCCAAGAAGGCGCTGGAGAACAAGAACTTCGTCGCCATGATGCAGTTCATCGACTGGCTCTGGTACTCCGACCAGGGCGAGGAGTTCGCCAAGTGGGGCGTCGAGGGCACGACGTACACCAAGGACGCCTCGGGCGCGTTCAAGCTCGCCAAGGACATCGACTTCGTCGGCCTCAACCCCGGCGCGCCCAAGCACCTGCAGAAGGACTTCGGCTTCTCCAACGGCGTGTTCGCCTACGGCGGCACCACCAAGCTGCTGAACTCCACCTTCTCCGAGGAGGAGGTGGCCTTCCAGGACGTGATGAACGCCAGGAAGGGCTGGCCGGTCGAGCCGCCGCACCCGTTCAACGACGAGGAGCGCGAGCAGGCCACGCTGTGGGAGACGCCGCTGAAGGACTACGTCACCCAGCAGACGCTCAAGTTCGTCCTCGGCGAGCGTGACCTGAGCGAGTGGGACGCCTACGTCAAGGAGCTGGAGGCCAAGAACATGACCTCCTACATGAACCTCGTCAACTCCGCCTACGAGCGCTTCAAGAAGGACCACGGCTGATGCGAGTGCCCTCGGAGGCCTCGGGACGGCTGTCCGACGCCTGGCGGTTCTGTGTCGGCACCGGCCGCTTCGAGCTGGCGCTGCGCCGCGACTACCAGGACTCGCTGGCGCTGATCCAGCGGGAGATCGGCTTCCGGCACATCCGGGGGCACGGGCTGCTGAGCGACGGGGTGGGCGTCCACCAGCCGTACGAGTACGCGGGCGCGCGGCACGTGCGCCACTCGTTCACGTACGTGGACCAGGTGATCGACGCCTACCTCGAACTCGGCATCCGCCCTTTCGTGGAGCTGGGGTTCATGCCCTCCGGGCTGGCCTCCGGCGACCAGACCGTGTTCTGGTGGCAGGGCAACGTCACCCCGCCCCGCTCCTGGCGGGAGTGGGCGGAGCTGGTGCGGGCCACGCTGGCGCACCTCGTCGACCGGTACGGGCTCGACGAGGTGCGCACCTGGCCGATCGAGGTGTGGAACGAGCCCAACCTCAAGGACTTCTGGCAGGACGCCGACCAGGACGCCTACCACCGCCTCTATGAGGTGAGCGCGCACGCGGTCAAGGAGGTGGACGCCTCGCTCCAGGTCGGCGGCCCGGCCATCTCGCCCGGCTCCGACGAGTTCCTCGTGCGCTTCGCCGACTTCGTGGCCGAGCATTCGCTGCCCATCGACTTCGTCAGCCGACACGCGTACACCTCCGGCCCGGCCCAGCACGTGCCCTTCGGCGTGCACCAGACGCTCGCGCCGGCGTCGAAGCTGCTGGAGCAGTTCGCCACGCCGCGGCGGCAGCTCGCGGGCGGCCCGCTGGAGGGGCTGCCGGTGCACATCACGGAGTTCAACTCCTCCTACCGGCCCGACAACCCCGTCCACGACACGGCCTTCCACGCCGCCTACCTCGCCCCGGTGCTGGCGGCCGGGGGAGACCTGGTCGACTCCTTCTCCTACTGGACCTTCAGCGACATGTTCGAGGAGCAGGGGATCCCGACCTCGCTCTTCCACGGCGGCTTCGGCCTGCTGACCCACCGGCAGATCAAGAAGCCCACCTACCACCTGTACGCGTTCATGGCCCGGATGGGTGACCAGGTCCTGGCGCGCGGGGAGGACCACCTGGTCACCCGGGACGGCGACGGCCGGGTCACCGTGCTGGCCTGGGCCCCGGCGGACGTGACCGGCGCGCCTCCAGCAGACGGGCACGCCTTGCGGCTGTCGATCCCCATCGGGGAGGCCGCCTCGGCGTTCGAGCTGCGCTCGTCGGTGAGCGAGGAGAAGGGCAACGCGTGGGCGGCGTGGCGCGAGCTGGGCCGCCCGCGCTCGCCACGGCCCAGGGAGCTCGACGCGCTGCGGGAGGCGGCCGAGCCCGTGCGCTCCCACCGGAGCCTGCCCGTCGCGGACGGTCGCGTGGACCTGGATCTCCGGCTCGACCGCCACGAGGTTACGCTGGTCGAGCTCACACCGGTGGTGGACCGGACGCCGCCGTGGTGGGACGACAGGCGGCTGCTCGGCCTGGGAGAGGAGAGCCCATGAGCGAGGTGTCGGCGGGGCGGCGGTTCGGCGAGGGCCCGCTCTCGCGCGCCGCCACGCTGATCTACAGCCTGCTGGTGGTCGAGGGCCTGTTCCTCGTCGCGACCGCGCCCGGCCTGATCGCGCTGACCCTGCTCGGCGGCGACGCCGCCAACGTGCCGCTGGTGGCGGCCTGCGCGCTGCCGCTCGGCCCCGCGCTGTCCGCCGCCCTCTACGCGCTGCGCCATCGCAGCCGGGACCTGACGGACCTGCATCCGGCGGCGGCGTTCTGGCGCGGTTACAAGGCCAACGTGCGCGGCGTGCTGAAGATCTGGGTGCCGTGGCTCGTCGCGCTGGCCGTCGTCGGGACGAACCTGGCGAACTTCGCCGTCGCCGGCGTCCCGGGGTGGTGGGCGGTGCTGCTCGTGCTCGTCGCGCTGGCGGCGCTGCTGTGGGCCGCCAACGCGCTGGTGATCACGTCGCTGTTCGCGTTCCGGGCGGTGGACGTGGCACGGCTGGCGTCGTACTTCCTCATGCGCCACCCGAAGGCCGCCCTTGGCAACGCGTCGCTGCTGATCGTGGCGGGCGGCATCACGATGGTCGCCACCGAGCTGGCGCCCGCCCTGCTGGCCTCGGCGTTCGCCGCGGCCCTGCTGTGGAACAGCCGCCCGGTGATCGCCGAGGTCCGCGAGCGCTTCACCGCCTGAGGAGTCGCGGGCGCGGATCGAGCCACTATCCTCAGCATGATCTCCCGGTGATCACCGGGAGATGAGAGCTGCGGAAGGTGGCGGGGCATGCCGTCAGTGCTGAGGCTGGGCGTGGTGAGCCTGCTGGTCGCCACCGTGTTCGCCGGGCTCGGCATGTGTGCCGCGGCTCTGGGCGATGTGGAAGTGCGGCATGCCGTGGAGACGGCTCCGCCTCAGGCCGTCGGCGTCACGGTCGCCGGCGTGATCAACGCCGGGAACTTCGCCGGGCTCGACCGGGCCGTACGGGAACAGACGGCCCTGGCCTTCGGCGGTGCGCCCACCGAGGTGACCACCTTGCTCCGCTCGGACGGCTACACGATGCCGGGCCAGGAGAAGCTGAGGTACCGGCGGCCGGAGCGGCTCAGGTTCGGCAGTCTCGACGGATTCCAGCAGCACGCGAGACTGGTCAGCGGCTCCTGGCCCCGGTCGCGCACCGAGCCGGTCGAGGCGGCGATCTCCCAGGCCGCCGCCTCGTTCACCGGCTTCACGGCCGGACAGGTGTTCACCACGATCGGCCGTATCGACGCCGAGCCGGTAAAGGTCAAGATCACCGGGGTGTTCCTGCCCGACGACCCCTACGGGCCGCGCTGGGCCGGCGACCTGATGCTCGGCCGTGGCGTCGAGAGGGAGGGATACACCACCTACGGCCCGCTCATGGTGGATCAGGCCACCTTCCTCGACCGCTTCGCCGAAACGGTCGACGCCACCTGGACCGTCGTGCCCGACCTGCGCGGCCTGCCGGTCGAGCGGCTGCGTACGGCGGCCGCCCGGCTGCCGGACCTGCGGGAACGGCTCAAGGCGAACGGCTGCCCCGACTGCACGCCCGCCAGTGCTCTCCCCGGCACACTGGCCCGGATCGAGGCCGCCGCGCAGGCGGCCCGCTGGACCGTCCTGGGTCTGGCGGCGCTCCTGGCCCTGGCGCTGCTCCTCACGCCGGGGCCCAGGCGGGCCGGCCGGGCCCTGGGCACGGCGGCGGTGGTCATGGGCTGCGCGTTCCTGGCCCCCTTCGTGGCCCGCCTGCTGCTGTCCCTGGCGGAGGCCACGCCGTGGTGGCGGGCCGCGGGATTACGGCTGCCGGACCTGTCGGGAACACTCCTGGTGGCGATCCTGATGGCGCTGGTCGCGGTGGCGTGCCTGGTCGCCGAGGCGCCGAGGCCGGGGATACGGGCGCTCTCCGCGGGGATCGCCGCCGCGGTCGCCGTTCTCGCGATCGGTGGCGCCACGACCTGGCGCTCCTCGCAGGCGGACCAGGCCCGTCACCAGGCCGGTGCCGACGTGCGGCTGACCGGCCCGCCGTCGGGAGGCGAGCCGGGCGTCCTCGGCCGTGGCACCGCCTTCACCGCGCTGCCCGGTGTCACCGCCGCGGTGCCCGGACACCGCGATCGCGTCGATGTCGACCTCCGCTACAGCACCCTCCTCGGCGTCGACGCGAACCGCCTCGGCGAGGTGTTCCGGCTGCGGCCCGATCTGTCGGACCGGACGGTGGCGCAGCTGGCGGCCGCGATGGTCGCCGGCCGTCCCCAGCTCGGCGCCCTGCCGCTGCCCGGCCGGCCGCGCACGCTCACCGTCGAGGTCGAGCGGTCCGACGGCTCCGTGCGGCTGCGCGTGGTGGTCTCCGACGCCCTCGGGGTCTGGCACGACCTGCCGGTCGCACCACTGCGCGAAGGCTCCGCGAAGGTGGACGTGGACCTCGCCGGCCTGGCCGGTCCGGACGGGAAGATCGCCTACCCGCTTGCCGTCCGGGGTTTCCTGGGCGACGCCACCGACGACTCCGCACACGTGATCACCGTGACCGCGCTGCGCGCCGACGGAGGGGAACTGGCCCTGCCCGCGGGTCAGCGATGGTCGGAAGGGACGGGAAGCGGCATCTTCTCGCTGAAGGTGAAGGACGGTGCCTCCGTCGTGCGGCCCGTACCGCTGAACGCCGCCCCCGCCCGGCCGGTGCCGATCGTGCTCACCCCCGAGCTGGCCGCCTCGGCGAAGCTCGCCACGGGCCGGACCGGCTCCATCTCGCTCGGACGGCGACCGCTCCAGGTCGAGCTCGCCGGTGTCGTCGAGCGCATGCCCGGCGTCGCTCTCGACTCCGCCGCCGTCCTCATGGACTGGCAGACCTTGCAGGCCTGGAACCTGGCCGCGGCACGTCCGCCGTTGCCCGCCACCGACTGGTGGCTCGCCGTGGACGGCGACGGGAACGCGGCCCGCGCGGCGGTGGCCGGATCCGGGTGGGACGTCACGGTGATCGGCTCGCCGGATCCGGCGGTCCCATCGCCCGTTCTGCTGGGCGGAGCGATCGCGCTGGGGCTGGTGGCCGCGTCCGGCCTCCTGCTCCACGCCGCCGCCACGGGCCGTTGGGCGGCCCTGTGGCACGCCGCCGCGGGCGCATTGCTGGGGCTGGGGCTCTGCCATGTCCTGATGCCCCGGCTCGTGCGCGCCTGGCAGGGCGGGCCCGTCACGCCCGACGTCGTGCCGGACGTGCCGTGGCCCGCGATCGTCGCCCTGCCCGTGCTGGTGGCGGCTGTGATCGCCGTCGCGCGGTCGTTCGCCGGGCGCTCCCTAGGGGATGCGCCTGCCGCGCGCGTCGGGGACGCCTGACTTGCGGAAGAAATAGGCGTTGATCTGGTCGCGCCACTCCTCGGCGCAGCGGACCTGCTCGTCGAGCCGCTCCTTGACCCGGGCGTACAGGTCCGGGTCGACCGCGCCGGTGCCGGCCAGCTTCTCCCAGTGCAGCCGCGTCTCGGCCGCCTCCTCCGCCCCCGCGAAGTGCGTGTCGTAGATGTGCTGGATGACCGTCGAGCCGCTGTGCAGCACGTGCCCGTACGGGACGTGGTGGAAGAACAGCAGCAGCTCGTCGGGGCAGCGCTCCAGCGACTCGTAGACGTCCGACCACGGCTGCGGGTACTGGCCGGTGAAGCCGGTGCCGGTGGCGCGCGTGCGGTCCACGCCCACGCCGTCGCGGTCGGCGAAGTGGTACGTGCCCCACGGCGTGTACTCGTAGCCGTCCACGTCCGGGCCGTAGTGGTGGCCGGGGCGCACCATGAAGCCGACGCCGAGCGGCGCGGTGTAGCGCTCGTACGTGCGCCACGACCCGTCCATCATGGCGTGCAGGGTGCGCCGCAGCGACTCGCCGGGCCACGCGAAGGTGAGGTCGATCCACTCGTCGAGGACGGCGGCCGGGTCGAGGCCCGGGTCCCAGGCGAGGCGGCCGAACGCGTACAGGTTGGCCTGCGCGAGCGGGTGGCCGGTCCAGTAGCGGTCGTCGCCAACATTGGAGACCGCGACCAGGTCGCCCGCCTCGGCGACGTTCTCGAACGCGAGGATCTCGCTCCACATGGGGGCCAGGTAGCAGACGTGCCGCTGCTGGCCGGTGTACTCCTGCGTCACCTGCAGCTCCACCGCCAGGCGGGTCCCCTGCATCTCCAGGATCACCGGGGAGACCGGCTCGCGCGTCTGGAAGTCCATGGGGCCGTGCTTGACCTGCAGGATCGCGTTGTCCAGGAACCGGCCGTCGAGCGGGGCGAAGTGGTCGTAGGCGGCGCGGGCGCGGTCGGTCGAGCGGTCGCGCCAGTCCTGGCGGTGGTTGTAGACGAAGGCCCGCCAGTGCACGACCCCGCCGAAGGGGGCCAGGGCCTCGGCGAGCATGTTGGCGCCGTCGGCGTGGGTGCGCCCGTACGCGAACGGGCCCGGCTGGCCCTCCGAGTCGGCCTTCACCACGTACCCGCCGAAGTCGGGGATCGTCGCGTACACCTGCTCGGTGGTCCGCGCCCACCACGCCCGCACCCCCTCGTCGAGCGGGTCGGCGGTGGGCAGGCCGCCGAGCGCGATCGGGGAGGCGAAGTTGACCGACAGGTGCACGCGGATCCCGTACGGGCGCAGCTCGGCCGCGATCGCGGCCACCTCGCCGAGCCGGTCGGTCAGCAGGCGGGCCTCGGTGGCGTGCACGTTCACGTTGTTGATCGCGACCGCGTTGACGCCGGAGGCGGCCAGCAGCCGCCCGTAGGCGCGCACCCGCGTCAGGTCCGCGCGCGGCGCGCCCTTGTCCCAGAAGATCGAGCCGCCCGCGTAACCGCGCTCGACCTGGCCCATCACCGGGTGCACGTCGATGTTGTCCCAGTGGTCGAGCATGCGCCGGCGCATCGCGGGCCGGTGGTGCTCCGTCTCCCTGTCGGCCCCGAACGCGGCCTCGCCGAGCCGTACGACGTGGAAGAACCCGTACAGCATGCCGGCCTCATCGCCGCCGGTCACGGTCGTGACGCCGTCCCGCCGCGCGATCGCGTACCCGTCCGCGCCCTCGGCCGCGTCCAGGCCCAGCACCAGGTCGTACGGGCCCTCGGCGCCGTCGCCGTAGCGGGCGCGGGCCCGCGTGACCTCCGCCCGTACGGTCTCGGCTAGCGGCCCGTCGGCCCGCACGAGGGTACGGCGGGAACCGATCGCCCGGAACGCCTCGGGCGGCAGCCACGCCGCGTGGACGTCGGTCAGTTCGGGAATGGTCACGAGGCTCCTTCGGTCGGTCACCGAGGGATGAATCTATCGAAACGGCACCCGCCGCGAGCGATCAGGGGTGGCGCTGCTCAGGCGCCGCGGGGCGCCGACAGGGTCGCGCTGATGTTGCCGACCCGGCCGTGCCCGTCGAAGTCGACGGCCGCCTCGAAGCCGGGGCCCGTGAGCATGAGCCGGTCGCCGCCCGCGTCGCTGAAGGACGCCCCGAGCCCGCGGCGGGCGGCGTAACCGTGCATCGCACGCCGGTGGTCCGTCAGCAGCGGCAGGGAGAGCGCCTGCTGCAGGACGCGCATGACGCGGACCGGCTCGGGCGGCGGCAGCTGGAAGTCCGGGTGCTCGACGAGGAACGCGGCCCGGGTGCCGCCGCCCGCGTCGCCGCTGTAGGACGTCCAGTGGCCGGTCACCGCCTTGGCGGCCTCGGTGAGGATCGCGGCGGCGAAGTGCGGCTCGGCGGGGGAGGTGGGCAGCGCGGCGAACGGGACCTCCGCGGAGGCCAGCTCCGCGATGCCGAACCGCTGCCCGAAGTCCCGCAGCGTCCCCGACAGGGCGATCACCGGCTCCGGGAAGCCGGACGGGTTGGCCCAGGCCCACAGCCACGACTGCGGCCCTGGGGCGGCGCTGCCGAGCAGGTGGAAGCGGGTGCAGGTGATCGTGCGGCTCCCGGTGAACTGGAAGCGCTGCTCCCGCAGGTCGACGCTCCAGCTGTGCTCGCCGAGGACCTCTTCGAGGTGGATCTGGTGCTCGAGGGAGAGGATGGCCGCGTCGTCGAGCAGGTTCGTGAGTGTGAGGGATTCCGGCATCCCGGCAGACTACGGGATGCGTCCGACAGGGCTGCCCGCCCTCCGGGGAGGAGGGCGGGCAGCCCGGCTTCAGCGCACCTTCACCTGCGAGGCCGCCGTGCCGCCGCCGGGCGCCTCCCAGCCCGCCACCACCGCCGGGTGGGCGGCCAGGGCGCGGGTCAGGGGCACGGTGACGGTCGTGACGCCCTTGCGGGACACCGTGACGACGCGGCTGCCCGCCGTCCCCTGGTCGTCGCGGACGAACAGGTGGGCCTTACCGGGCGCCTCCGCCCGCAGCGTCACCTTCACCTCCTTCTGGCCGGCGGCGGCGGAGACGGCCTGGCCGCTCTCCGACTCCTTGGCCGCCGGGCCACCCGCGAGCGGGACGTGCACCCGGACCGCCTGCTCCAGCGACTGCGGCGAGTCCAGGCTGGACAGGGCCGTGTCGGGGATCACCGGGTCGGGCACCGGACGGTCCGCGGGCGGCCGGTAGCCGGTCAGCGTGGCCACGCCCCACCGGTACGGGTCGCCCTGCACGCCGCCCCACGTCGACCAGCCGATCCGGGTCTGGCCGGTCTTGTCCTGGGTGTCGGAGTCGTACACGAGGATGTTCAGCCCGAGGTGGGCGGGATCGACGGAGCCGGGGAGAAGCTCCATGGGGATCGACATCTCCACGGTGTATCCGCCCGAGGCGACCTTCGAGGCCACTCGCATGCCGGGGGCGGTCTGCTCGCCCGGGCCCTGGCGGTTGTCGGCGTCGCGCAGGAAGCACGGCGGTCCCTCGGCCGTCACGGGCAGCACCGCGGTCTTGAAGGTGGTCGAGGTGTTCTCGGACGTGCCACGCGGGTCGAGCGTGACCTCCACCGAGTCGGTACGCCAGTGCCGCTTGCAGTCGGCGGTGGCCAGCCGGGTGCCGAGCACGTCGTCCTGCACCTGGACCAGCAGGTAGAGGGTGTCGTCGTGCCACGCGAGCTTGGCGGTGCCGGAGCAGTCGGCCGCGGACGAGCAGGCCGTGCCCTCCCACAGCCGCGAGATGTCGAGGGCGGGCCCGGGATACTCGCCGTCGCCCGCCACGCCGTCCACGGTGGGCGACGCCTGCGGCACGGAGGCCGCCGGGACCAGTTCGAGCGCCGGCTTGCTCGCGACCGCGCCGTCCACGCTGATGGTGTACGCGTAGTCGCCGCCCTGGTTGGACGTCTTCAACGAGGGGTCGGAGTTCGTGACGGTGAACGGCACCGTCGTCGAGGCCCCGGCGGCCAGGTCGCTGTAGGGAGCCTCCACGCGGTCCGCGGTGAACCCGGCGGGCAGGTCCACGCGCACGGTCCCCGACTTGGCCGCGTCGCTGATGTTGGTCACCACGACGCCGACCTGCCGGGAGCCGCCGGAGGGCAGGGTGAGCACGGGGGTGACGATGCCGCGCAGCTGCGGCACGCCGACCTCGGAGGTCCACTTCTCGTACTGGGCGACCTGGGGGAGGAGCTGCTGCCCGGCCCGTACGGGCGGGCTGATCTCGACCTGCCGGTCGGTGTAGCCGCGGCCCCGCTCGGTGGTCAGCGTGGCCGACACGCGCGCCCGTCCGGTGCCAGCGGCGGGGGTGCCAGTGGGGGTTACGGTGAACGTCGCCGTCCCGGTGCGCCCGGCGGCGAGCCTGCCCAGGTCGCCCGAGCCGCTGACCTGCCAGCCCGCGGGCACGCCCAGCGTCACCGACGAGCGACCCAGCGGCTCGCGGGCCGGCGCGGTCGCGCTGACCTTGACGGTGAACGGCGTGCCGGGCCGCACGTCGAACGTGCCGGCGCGCAGCTCGAACAGGGTGCCCAGCGGGACCGCCCCGCTCGCCCTGGTCAGCGCGCCGTCGAGGATCGCCGTGGGCGCGGCCGCCGCCGCGCTGCCCGGCTCGGGGAACGGCACCCGCGAGTCCACCTGCGTGAAGAAGTCGCAGCCGAGCTGGTTCGGGTCCGACGGCACGTCGGGGAAGACGGCCCAGCCCTGGGAGGCGTACGCGCGCTGGGCGTCGCGCTCGATCGCGGCCCACGTCTTGCCCTGCGCCTGGGAGGGGCGCCCGCTCCACACGCCGTACACGTTCTGCGCGGGGTTGTTCGGGCGGAAGGTCGAGGCGCAGGACGGGCCGGTCTGCGAGGTGCCGCGCCCGCCGCCGAGCAGCAGCCGGGCCGGCGCGAACGGGCGCAGCCCCTCGCGGGTGATCTGCTCGGGGAACACCTTGGGGTCGGCCGCCGCGTAGAACGCCTGCACGGCCAGCCGCGCCGCCTGCTGGTGGTTGCCGTGGTTGCCGGGGGAGGGCGCCGGGTCCATGGTCAGGATGACCTCGGGCCTGGTCTGGCGGACCACCCGCACGACCTTCTCCAGGGTGTCCGCGCCCCAGATCTGGTCGGTCAGCGGGGCGCTCACCGTGTAGTAGAAGTCGACGTCGTCGAGGTTGAAGACCTCGCGCACGCCCGCCTTTCCGACCGCCGCCCGCTCCTCGGACTCGCGCAGCAGCCCGAGCGCCGGGCCCTCCTCGGGTCCGACGGCGTTGCCGCCGCCCTCGCCGCGGCTGACGGTGACGACGCCGGTGCGTACGCGGTGGTCCTCGTTCCACTGGCCGAGCGTGGACAGGCTGAACGCCTCGTCGTCGGGGTGGGCCCCGACGAACAGCGCGTCGAGGTCCACGGGAGCGCCGGCGGTGGACGCAGCGGAGGCTTCGGAGGGAACGGCGGGTGAGAGGGCGAGCGCGACCGTGGCGGCCAGCGCCAATGACAGGCGTTTACGCATGGAACCTCCGGAACAGTTACTCGCGGACCGCCCCTTGGAGCAGGCCGCGGACGAAGTGACGCTGGAGGAACAAGTAGAAGATCACGACCGGGGTCGCGACGATGACGGAGCCGGCGGCCAGCAGGGTGAAGCCGGAGGTGTACTGGCCCTGGAAGAAGGCCAGCCCCAGCGGCGCGGTCCGCAGCGACTCGCTGGTGACCATGATCAGCGGGATGAGGAACTCGTTCCACGTCCACATGAAGACCAGCACGGTCAGCGTGACGACGGCGGGCCGGGCCGGCGGCACCAGCACCTGCCACAGGATGCGCCACGTCGAGGCGCCGTCGATGCGGGCGGCCTCGACGATGGCCCGGTTGGAGGCCCGGAAGTAGGCCCGCATCCAGAACGTGCCGAACGCCACCGACAGCGCCACCTGCGGCAGCGCCACCGACCAGAACGTGTCGATCAGGCCGAGCGAGCGCAGGTCGAAGTAGAGCGGCACCGCGATGGCCTCGCTCGGCATCATGATCCCGAGCATGAACAGGTAGAACAGCACCGACTGCCCGCGGAAGCGCATGGTGCCGAACGCGTACCCGCTCAGGATCGACAGCACCACGCTCACGACCACGACGAACGACGACACCGCCAGGCTGGTGCGGAGGTAGGTGCCGAACCGCCCGATCTCCCACGCCGCCGCGAAGTTGCCCAGCCCGGAGGTCCCCCCGCTGTCGGCGGGGCCGAGCGCGGCGGCCAGGATCGAAACGATGGGGAAGAGCGCGAAGGCGGCGAACGCCGACAGGATCACGTAGTTGCCCACCCGCTCGCCCCGCGAGATCACGACACCCTCCTGTCGGCGAACCGGTTGATCCCGAACGAGATCACGAAGATGACCACGGTGAGCGTGACGCCGATGGCCGCGGCCGAGCCGATCTGGCTGAGCCCGAAGGCCCGGTGGTAGACCTCGTACGACGGCACCGACGTCGAGTCGCCCGGCCCGCCGCGCGTCGTGACGTACACCAGGTCGAACGTGCGCAGCGCGGCGATCACGGTCAGCGTCAGCGCGACGGCGATCTCCCCGCGCACCGACGGCAGCGTGACCGCGAAGAACTCCCTGACCGCGCCCGCCCCGTCCAGCCGCGCCGCCTCGTACAGCTCGCCGGGGATGCGGCTCATCCCGGCCAGCAGCAGCACCGTCACCAGCCCGGACTCGAACCACGTGCCCACCACCCCGACCGCGGGCAGAGCGAACGTGTAGTCGCCCAGCCAGCCCCGCGTCAGCGAGTCGAGCCCGAGCGCGCCGAGCAGGGTGTTGAGCGTGCCGTCGGGCGCGTAGACCCGCCGCCAGGCCACGGCCACCACGACCATGGCGACCACCTGCGGCAGGAACACGACCGTGCGGAAGAAGCCGAGGCCGCGCACCTTGGCGTGGTTGAGGATCGCGGCCAGCCCCAGCCCGATGGCCAGCGGCGCGGCCGCGTAGAACACGACCAGCACCAGCGCGTGGCCGAAGGCCGCCCGCAGCCCCTCGTCGGAGACGATCGCGAGGTAGTTGTCCAGGCCGACCCAGCGGCCGAGCGACAGCCCGTCCCAGTCGTACAGCGACAGCTGCACCGCGCGCCCGATCGGATAGAGCAGGAACACCGCGTAGACGGCGAAGGCCGGCAGCAGGTAGAGGTAGGCGACGCGGCGAGGCTCTCCCGGAGGCCGGCCCCCGGTCATCGGTCGGCTCACCCGTTGCTCTCGACGAAGGTCTTGTAGTCCTTCTCCAACGTGGCGAGGAACTCCTGCGGGGTCTGCTTCTTGGCCAGCAGGTCCTGCAGCGCCGCGCCCAGCGTGTCGGCGAACGTCGGTGTGGCGTAGTCGAGGTACGGCACCAGCCCGTCCTTGGCCGTGACCGTGCCGAACGCGGTGAAGACGTCCTGCTGCGGCCCCGCCGGGACGCTCTGCTGCGCGGTGTCGGCGACCGGCAGGTTGCCGGTGGTGGTGAGCACCTTCATCGCGTCGGCGTTGGTGATGAAGTCGATGTACGCCGCCGCGGCGTCGGGGTTGGGGCTCTTGGCCGTGATCGCGAACGGCAGCCCGGTCCCGCCGGTCGCAACGGGCGGCGCGCCGGCCGTGGCGCCCGGCGGCAGCATGAAGCCCAGGTCCTTGCCCAGCGCCTTCTGCACGTCGGCCAGCAGCCAGGTGCCCCCGATCAGGAAGACGCCCTCACCCTTGCCGAACGCCTGCCACGCCGGGTCGTAGCCCTGGCCGTTGAAGCCCTTGTTGAAGTAGCCCTTGTCCACCCAGCCGACGAGCTCCTCGGCGGCCTTGGTGTTCTCCGGCGTGTTCCACGAGGCGCCCTTGCGGCCGAAGGCCAGCGTGCTGATCTGGTCGGCGGGCACGCCGCGGCTCTGCACCGTGCCGAACACGTGGATGGCCGGCCACTTGTCGAGGTTGCCCAGCTGCATCGGCACCTCGCCGGCGGCCTTGGCCTTGGCCAGCGCGGCGTCGAAGTCGGCCCACGTCGCGGGCGGCTGCAGGCCGAGCTTGGTCAGCTTGGCCTTGTTGAAGAAGATGCCGACGACCTCGCCGACCTGCGGCAGGCCGTACAGGTTGCCCTCGCCGAAGGTCTTGCCGTCGGCGCTGTAGCTCGAATAGCGCAGCACCGACTGCGGGTAGCGCTTCTTCCACCCGTACGCCTCGGCGTAGGCGTCCAGCGGGCGCAGCTGCCCGGCCTTGACGAACGCGCCCATCGACGAGCGGCCGTTGTTGGCCTCCACGATGTCGGGCGGCTCGTTGCCGCTCAGGGCCAGGCGCAGGGTCGTGTTGAGGTCGTCGAAGGAGCGGCTCACCCGGTTGATCTTGATGTTCGGGTACTTCGCCTGGAAGGCGTCGTTGAGCTGCTTCATCTGGGCGGCCTGCCCGCCGCGTACCTCCTGGTCCCAGATCGTCAGGGTGACGTTGCCGAGCGCGGCGGCGTCGGTGCGCACCGCGGAGGCGGAGGGCTGCGCGGAGGTGGCCGCGGGCGGGGCGGAGGATCCGGGGGCGCACGCCGTGATGGCAAGGGCGCTGGCGGCGAGCACGGCGAGCGCTCGGAGCGGGGGGTTCATGGTGTTACTCCTTTTGCGCGGGCACGCGAGGCGTGTCGGGGCCCTCGTCCTCGGGTGGGTTCGGCCGCGTGGTGGGAACCTTGGGGCCGACGTCGGCGTACCGGGCGATGGTCGCGGCCGCGCGGCGCACGGCACCCACCGGCACGGCGGGCACCAGCTTGTCGAGGAAGGCGTAGCGGCGGGCCAGCGAGTTGCCGTAGGCGCCGCTGTGGTCGGCCGAGTCGCGGACCTCGTGCCACCAGTCGGCGATGTCGCCCCAGCCGGGCGCCGCGAGCGAGCCGCCGAACTGCTGCACCGCCAGCGCCGCGCACAGCTGCGCGAACGCCAGGCGGTCGGCCAGCGGCCAGCGCGACAGCGTGCCGAGCACGAACCCCGCGCCGAAGACGTCGCCCGCGCCGGTCGGGTCGAGCGCCGTCACCCGCGGCGCGGGCACGAACGCCTCCTCGCCGTTGGTGGAGTCGATGGCCATGGCGCCGTTGGCCCCGTCGGTCACCACGGCCACGGGGACCTTGTCGGCGATCGCGTAGAGCGCGTCGCGCGGGGTGTCGGCGCCGGTGTAGGCCATCGCCTCGACCGCGTTGGGCATGAACGCGTGGCAGAGCGCGAGCTGGTCCAGCAAGGAGGCCGACCAGGAGCCCGACGGGTCCCAGCCCACGTCGGCGAAGATGAGCGCGCCGTCGCGGCGCGCCAGCTCGGCCCAGTTGCACGGGCTGTCCGGCGAGTCGAGCGGATCGTCGGTGGACAGCGACACGATCACCGCCTTGGACCGCGGCGGGTTGCCGATCATCTCCGAGGCCGGCATGGGCGAGGGGTGGCCGTGCGTCACCATGCTGCGGTCGCGGTCGACCGCCATGGAGACCGTCACCGGCGAGTGCCAGTGCTCGAACCGCCGCGACCTGGACAGGTCCACCGACTCCTGCTCCTCGAGCGTGCGCCAGCAGAAGTCGCCGTAGTCGTCGTCGCCGAACGCGGCGGCCAGCGAGGTGCGCAGGCCCAGCCGGCTGGTCGCGATGGCGAGGTTGGCGATGCCGCCGGGGCATGATCCCATGCCCTCGGCCCAGATCTCGGTTCCGGCCGCGGGCATCGCGGGCAGACCGGTGAAGATGATGTCCAGAAAGACCGTGCCCGCCAGGAAGACATCGAACTGCGGCCCGTCCGGGGTGCGCTCGGCGGCGAGAGGGTCGTACACCTGATTAGACACGGGAATGAGTCCTCCCCGACACGTATCCAGCTCTGCGCAATCTTGCATGTTTGCTCACGCACTTCAAGTCTTCTTCTGGGAGTTTTTGGCTGAAGCTGCATACTCCTGCGCGATTTTGACTGATACACTCGCGCCGTGCTTCAGCGCCTCAGGCATGCCGAGATCATGCGCCGGGTCCGACTCTCAGGCGCCACCAGTGTCAGCGATCTCGCCAGCCAGCTCGGCGTGAGCCCGTCCACCATCCGCAGGGACCTCGAGGTGCTCGACCGCGACGGCACGCTGCGGCGCGTCCGCGGCGGGGCCCTGCTCCTCGACGGCGGGCTCCTCGACAGCGGGGTCAGCGTCGACGCCGACGCCGACCGGCCGTTCGCCGAGGTCGCCGCGGTGGACGAGCAGGACAAGGAGGCGGTCGCGGTCCGCGCCGCCGAGCTGGTCCGCGACGGCGACGTGGTCCTGCTCGACATCGGCACGACGACGATGCGGCTGGCCCGGCGGCTGCGCGGGCGCCGCGTCACCGTGGTGACCTCCAGCCTCGCCGTGCTCGACGTGCTGCGCTCCGACCCGGAGGTCGAGCTGCTGCTGCTCGGCGGCGCGCTGCGGCGGCCGTACCACTCGCTGGTCGGGGTGCTGACCGAGGCGGCCCTGAGCCAGGTGGTCGCCGACCGCGTCTTCCTGGGCGCCAGCGGCCTGCGGCCGGACGGGCAGCTCGTGGACACCACGCTCGCCGAGGTGCCGCTGAAGCGCGCCATGATCGCGGCGGCGGGCCAGGTGGTGCTGCTCGTCGACCGGCACAAGTTCCCGGGCACCGGCGCGCTGCGGGTGTGCGGGCCCGACGACATCGACGTGATCGTCACCAACCAGGGCGCCGACGAGGCGACGCTGCGCAACTGCGCCGCCGCGGGCGCCGAGATCCTGCTCACGTGAAAGGGTATCGATGAGACTGGCCGTTCTCGGGGGCGGCGGCTTCCGGGTCCCGCTCGTGTACGGCGCGCTGCTGCGCGAGACCGCGAAGCCGCGTGTGGAGCAAGTGGTTCTGTACGACGTGTCGCAGGACCGGCTGGAGGCCATCCGGCACGTGCTCGGCCAGCTCGCCGCCGGGCACGACGACCCGCCGGAGGTCCTGACCACCACCGATCTGGACACCGCGCTGCGCGACAGCTCGTTCGTCTTCTCCGCCATCCGGGTCGGCGGCCTGGCCGGGCGCACCGCCGACGAGCGGGTCGCGCTCGACCTGGGCCTGCTCGGCCAGGAGACGACCGGTCCCGGCGGCATCTCCTACGGCCTGCGCACCATCCCGGTCGCGCTCCACGTCGCCGAGCGGGTGGCCGCGCTCGCGCCCCAGGCGTGGGTCATCAACTTCACCAACCCCGCCGGCATGATCACCGAGGCCATGCGGCACGTGCTCGGCGACCGCGTGATCGGCATCTGCGACTCCCCGATCGGGCTGATCCGCCGGGCCGCCGTCGCGCTCGGGCTCGACCCGGCGCGCGTGTCGCCCGACTACGTGGGCCTCAACCACCTCGGCTGGCTGCGTGGCCTCACCTATCAGGGGCGCGACGTGCTGCCCGACCTGCTGGCCGACGACGCGGCGCTGCGGCAGGTCGAGGAGGCGCGCATCTTCGGCGGCGACTGGGTGCGTACGCTGGGCGCGCTGCCCAACGAGTACCTGTACTACTACTACTTCACCCGGGAGTCCGTGGCCGCGATCTCCGGGCAGACCCGCGGGGAGTCGCTGGTCCGGCAGCAGGACGACTTCTACGCCGCCGTGCGGGCGCGTCCCGAGGAGGCGCTGGCGGAGTGGGTCAGGGCGCGCAGGCTGCGCGACGAGTCGTACATGGCCGAGGCCCGCGAACCCACCGCCGCGGGCGCGCGCGACGCCGCCGACCTGGAGGCCGGCGGGTACGAGGGCATCGCCCTGGCCCTCATGGCCGCCATCGCCCGCGGCGAGCCCACCTCCATGATCCTCAACGTGCGCAACGGCGCCGCGGTGCCCGGCCTGCCCGCGGACGCGGTCGTCGAGATCCCGTGCGCGGTGGACGGGGCCGGCGTCCGGCCGCTGGCCACCCGCCCCTTGCCGGGCCGCTTCCTCGGTCTCGTGCAGCAGGTGAAGGCCGTGGAGCAGGCCGCCATCGAGGCCGCCAGGTCCGGCTCGGCCCGGCTGGCGGTCGAGGCGTTCGCGCTGCACCCGCTGGTCGACTCGGTCGCGACGGCCCGCAAGCTGCTCGACGGCTACCGGGCGCGCATCCCCGAGCTGGCCGCCGCCATCCCGGGCTCCTCCGACGCGGGCGGGCGCACGACGATTTAGCGGGCCCCTTCAGGGGCGCTTCCACGCCGCGCCCCCGCGTCGGGGTCGCTTTCACGCCATGCCGGCCGCCTCGAAGAGCCGCAGCTCGCGCCCCGGGCGGCACACGAGCTGCAGCCCCACCGGCAGCCCGTCCACCGTGCCCGCGGGCACGGTCAGCGCGGGCAGGCCCAGCACGTTCCACAGGCTCGTCATGGACAGCAGCGCGGGCCGCACGGCGACGGTCCGGCCGTCCACCTCCATCTCGCGCTCCAGGAGCAGCGGGGCGGTGATCGGCACGGTGGGCAGCGCCAGCACGTCGTGCCGTTCGAACAGCGTCGCCGCGGCCTCGGCGAGCCGGGAGCGCGCGGCCACGGCCGCGACGTACTGCCAGCCGGGTATCTCGGCGGCCGTGCGGAGGCGTTCGAGCAGCTCGGGGTCGAACAGCTCGGGCGCCTGCGCCATCCGGGCCGCGTGCACGGCCACCGCCTCGCAGCTCTGGATCACCGTGTACGTCTCGCGGAACTCCTCGCCCAGCCCCGCCCGCAGCCGCACCTCCTCCAACCCCGAGCGGGCCAGGCGGGACTCCGCGGTCGCGCGTACCGCGTCCACCACGCGCGGATCTCCGTCGAACAGCTCGGACGGATCGAGCCAGGCCACCCGCGCGGGACCGGGGTCCTCACGCAACTGGGCGGAGGCCAGGCAGCGGTAGGCGAGCAGGCAGTCCTGCTCGTCACCGGCCAGGACGCCGACGTGGTCGAAGCTGCGTGCCAGGGGGAACACGCCTTCGGCCGAGATCGCCCCATAGCTCGGCTTGAACCCGGCGATCCCGCACAGAGCCGCCGGGATGCGGACGGAACCGCCCGTGTCGGTGCCGAGCGCGAGCGGCACCAGGCCCGCCGCCACGGCCGCCGCGCTGCCGCCGCTGGAGCCGCCCGACATGCGCTCCGGGTCCCACGGGTTGCGCGAGGGGCCGTTGGCCGAGCGGTCGCCCGTGGGGCCGTACGCGAACTCGTGGGTGGACGTCTTGCCCACGACGACGGCGCCCGCGCGGCGCAGCCGGGTCACGGACTCGGCGTCGGAGTCCGCGACGTACCCCGCGAAATGCCGCGAACCCATGGTCGCGGGCAGCCCCGCGACCATGAAGAGGTCCTTCACGCCCACCGGCACGCCGTGCAGCGGACCCCGGTAGGTGCCCGTGTCCAGCTCGGCGTCCGCCCGCCGCGCCGCCGCCAGCGCCCCGTCGGCGTCCACGGTGACGAACGCGCCGAGCGCGGGGTCGTGCTCGGCGATGGCCTCGAGGGCCTGCTCGACGAGCTCGACGGCGGTGGTCCGGCCTTCGCGCAGGTCCTGGGCGAGGCTCGTGATGGTACGGCCGGTGAAGGGGCCGGGGGAGAGCGGCATGGGGTCCTTTCGAGCGGTCGTCGGCTGACGGATCCCACTGAACACCACGCACATCAGACCTTCCACCGCAGGGCTCCCCCTCGCGGGGCTAAGATCGTCGGATGTCCCAGCCGTCAGCCGCCCGCCGGGCATGGAAGTGGGCGCGGCTGGTCCTCGCCGTCGTGGTGAGCGCGTGCGCGCTGGCCGGCGTCGTACGGCTGACCGTGCCCGCCACCGCGGGGACGTCGGGGGAGCCGCCCGGGGTGCGGCGGCAGCTGGCGTTCCTGCGCGGGGCCCTGGACGCGGGCGCGGGTGACGAGGCCCAGGCGCTCTTCCCCGAGGGGTACTTCTTCCTGCACGCCCTGTACGGGCTGAGCTGGGTCGAGCTCGGGATGCGCGCGCCGGCGGGCGAACGGTCGCGGGCGCTGCGCGAGGCGCGCTGGGCGCTGAGCCGGCTGGACTCGCCCGCCGGGCGGGCCCCCTTCAGCCCCGGCCTCACCCCGCCCTACGGCGTCTTCTACCGGGGATGGTCCAACTGGCTGCGCGGCGGGGCGCTGAGCCTGGAGCCGGCCGGGCAGCGTGATCCGGCCGAGGTGCGCCGGTTCGCGGAGGACTCCGCCGCGCTCGGGGCCGCGTTCGACGCGTCTGCCTCGCCGTACCTGGCGGCGTACCCGGGGCAGGCCTGGCCGGTGGACTCGACCGTGGCGGTGGCGTCGCTGCGGCTGCACGACGCGATCCTCCCGCCCCGGTTCGGCGGGACCGTCGAACGCTGGCTGCGGGAGGTCAGGCGGCGGCTCGACCCGCGTACCGGGCTGGTTCCGCACCGCGCCGACCCCGGCGGCGGCGCGCCGGCCGAGGTGGCGCGGGGCAGCTCGCAGAGCATGATCCAGCGGTTCCTGGTGGACGTGGATCCGGCCTTCGCCGCCGAGCAGTACGCGCGCTTCCGCGAGCTGTACGTCGCCACCCCGCTCGGGCTCGGGCCCGCCGTGCGCGAGTACCCGGAGGGCGTGGACGGACCGGCCGACGTGGACTCCGGGCCGCTGCCGCTCGGGGTGAGCCTGTCGGCGACCGTGGTCACCCTCGGTGCGGCGCAGGCGCACTCCGACGCTCCGCTGGCCTCGGCGCTGGCCGGGTACGGGGAGCTGGCGGGGCTGCCCGTGGACACCCCCTGGACCAAGCGGTACGCCTTCGGGCTGCTGCCCATCGGTGACGCGTTCCTGGCCTGGGCGAAGACGGCCCGGCCGTGGGTGGCCCGGCCGCCGTCGGCACCGCCCGCGACCGTCTCGTGGTGGTGGCGGACGCCACTGTTGATCCTGCTCGCCGCCCTCGCCGCGGCCCCCTGGCTCCCGGCCCTCCGCCGCCGTCTCCGTCCCTCCGACCGTGGCTGAGGTCCCCCTTCGGGGGTGCCCGAGGACCTGTGGCCCGTGATGGGAGCGCGGCCCGGACGGGGGTTCACTGTCCGGGCCGCGGGTGGGCGCCCCGGGCTTCGCCGGTGGGCGAGGCGCGCGATGGGCGCGACGGCCGGGCACGGCGAGGGGGTGGGCCGTGCGGGGGCCGGGCTGAAGGGGAGGGGTGGCGGGTCAGCGGGTGGTGCCGAGGCGGGTGGAGAGCCGGGTGGCGAGGCGGTCGAGGGAGAGGTTGATCAGGATGAAGATGGCCGCGATGAGGATCGCCGCCGGGATGGTGTTCTTGAAGTTGGCGGCGATCCCGTTCAACCCCCGGTTCACCAGCTCGTCGAAGCCCACGATGAGCCCCAGCGCCGAGTCCTTCAGCAGCACCACGAACTGGCTGACGATGGCGGGCATCATGGTCCGGAACGCCTGCGGCAGCAGGACGAGGCGCATCACCTGCCCTTTGCGCATGCCTATGGCGTAGGCCGCCTCGGACTGGCCGCGCGGCAGGCTCTGCACCCCGGCCCGGATGATCTCCGCGATCACCGAGCCGTTGTAGAGCGTGAGCCCGAAGACGACGGCGGCGAAGGCCGAGATGTTCACGCCGATCAGCATGTACGAGCCGAAGAAGGCGAAGAAGATCAGCAGCAGCAGCGGCACGGACCTGAAGAACTCCACCACCGCGGCCGCGGGCACCCGGATCCACCGGTGGTCCGACATCCGGGCGGTGGCGAAGACGAGGCCGAACAGGCCCGCCAGCACCACCCCCACCACGGCCGCGCCGATGGTCCCGGCCAGCCCCGGCAGGATGAACGTGGCCCAGACGTCCCCGCGCACCAGCGGCGTCCACTTGTCGGCCGCCCACTGGTCCTTGGCGTCGAAGCGCACGTAGACCACGTACGCCAGCCCCAGCAGCACGAGCGCGACGACCGCCGCCAGCAGCCGGTTGCGCCGGATCCCGCGCGGCCCGGGCCGCTCGTAAAGGTTCGCGTAGCTCATCGGGCCACCGCCATCCGCCGCGACAGCCAGCCGAACAGCAGCCCCATCGGCAGGCACAGCAGCACGAACCCGGCGGCGAAGCCGAGGAAGATCTCGAGGACCTGGTCTCCGTACGTCTCGATCATCTCCCGCATCCGCACGGACGCCTCACCCACGCCGACCACGAGCGCGATCGTGGTGTTCTTGGTCAGCGCGATCATGATGCTGCCCAGCGGCGCCACCACGGCGCGGAACGCCTGCGGCAGCGTGATCAGCCCGAGCGTCTTCGTGAAGCCCAGCCCGAGCGACCGGGCCGCCTCCGCCTGGCCGACCGGCACCGTGTTGAGCCCCGACCGCAGGGCCTCGCAGACGAACGCCGAGGTGTAGGCGGTCAGCCCGATGACGGCGAGCCAGAAGTTGTTGGTCGCGATGTCGTCAGACAGCTCCACGCCGAGCTGCGCCCCGACGCCGAGGCCGGTGAACATCAGCACCAGCGTGAGCGGCGTGTTGCGCATCATGGTCACGTAAAAGTTGGCCGCGCCGCGCAGGGAGGCCAGCGGGGCCACCCGCATGGCGGTCAGCAGCGTCCCCAGCACGAGAGAGCCGAGCGCGCTGACCGCCGTCAGCCGTATCGTCATCCAGAACGCGGCGAGGATCGTGTCGCGTTCGAACAGCAGCGCTTCCATGGATCAGTAGCGCTCCAGCTGCGGGGCCTGCGGGAGGGTGAAGCCGGAGGCGCCGACGCTGGCCTGCAGCGCCTTCGTCCAGCTGCCGTCGGAGAACATCTTCTCCAGCGCGTCGTTGATCGCCTTGCGCCCGGCCGTGTCGTCCTTCTTCAGCCCGATGCCGTACTTCTCCGTGCTGAACGGCTGGCCGACCACCTTGAGCTTGCCCCCGTACTGGGCGGCGTAGCCGGCGAGGATGACGTTGTCGGTGGTGAGCGCGTCGAGCTGGCCGCCGAGGACGCGGTCCACGCACGCCGAGTACGTCCGCTCCTCCTGCAGCTGCACCTCCTTGGAGTACTCCGCCTTGACCTTCTGCGCCGGGGTGGAGCCGGCGACCGAGCAGAGCTTCTTGCCGTTCAGCGTCTCGGGCCCGGTCAGCGCCGTGTCGTCGGCCCTGACGAGCAGCGCCTGCCCGGCCACGAAGTACGGCCCCGCGAAGGACACCTTCTGCTTCCTGGCGTCGGTGATCGAGTACGTCGCCACCACCATGTCCACCTGGCCCTGCTCGATGAACGCCTCGCGGTTGGCCGACACGGTCTCCTTGAACGTGACGTCCTTGGCCTCCACACCGAGCTGCTTGGCCACGTACTTGGCGACCTCGATGTCGAACCCGGCAAAGCTGCCGTCGGGCGTGCGCAACCCCAGCCCCGGCTGGTCGGCCTTCACGCCGACGACCAGCTTCTTGTCGTTCTTGGCCTTGTCGACGATCGAGGCGTTGCTGGCCTCGGCGCTGCCACAGGCGGTGGCGGTGGCGGCGAGCGCGACCACCGCGAAGGTCGCGTAAAGGGACCTGCCGAACATATGACGGCTCCTTAGTGAGTGAGGATCTTGGCGAGGAAGGACTGGGCGCGCTCGCTGTTCGGGGCTCCGAAGAACGCGTCGGGGGTGTTCTGCTCGACGATCTCGCCTTCGGCCATGAAGACGACCCGGTCGGCCGCGCGCCGGGCGAAGCCCATCTCGTGGGTGACGACCACCATGGTCATGCCCTCGCGGGCCAGCGAGGTCATGACGTCGAGCACCTCGTTGACCATCTCCGGGTCGAGGGCCGAGGTGGGCTCGTCGAAGAGGATCGCCTTGGGGTCCATGGCCAGCGCGCGGGCGATGGCCACCCGCTGCTGCTGCCCGCCGGAGAGCTGGGCGGGGAACTTGGCGGCCTGGCCGCCGATGCCGACCCGGTCGAGCAGTTCCTGGGCCCTGCGCACGGCCTCCGCCTTCGGCCGCTTCAGCACGTGGACCTGGCCGAGGACGACGTTGTCCAGGACGGTCTTGTGCGCGAAGAGGTTGAAGGACTGGAACACCATGCCCACCTCGGCGCGGAGTCTGGCCAGCGCTTTGCCCTCAGCGGGCAGCGGCGTACCGTCCAGGGTGATCGTGCCGGAGTCGATCGTCTCCAGGCGGTTGATCGCCCGGCACAGAGTCGACTTCCCGGCGCCGGACGGGCCGATGATCACGACGACCTCGCCCTGCCTGACGTTCAGGTTGACGTCTCTGAGCACATGGTGGTCGCCGTAGCGCTTGTTGACCTGGTCCAGGACGATCAGGTCGGCCTCGGTCATGCGTCACGCTCCTTGTCTCGGTCAGCGATGGCGTAACCGTAGGAGCCGTATGTGTCACCGAAAGGCTTGTGCGCGTTCTGCTCAGTGATTGATCGATCTGAGTTCGATCAGGGCCGGTGGTCGCCGGGCCTGGAGGAGTCGGACGTCGCTCCGGAGACCCCGATGGTGTCCTTGTAGGCGCGGTCCCACTGCCCGTCGCGCAGCCAGCTGGCGATCAGGCCGTTGAGGTAGTCGCGGAAGGCGACGTCCTGCTTGGGCACGCCCATCCCGTACGGCTCGCGCCCGAACGGCTTGAGCACCAGCCGGAACTGGTCCGGATGCTGGTCGAGCAGGCCGAGCAGGATCGTGTCGTCGGTGCTGATCGCGTCGACCCGCCCGTTCGTGAGCGCGGGCACGCAGATGCTGTAGGCGTCGACGATCTCCAGGGTGGCGCCGGGCACCAGGGAGCGCAGCCGCTCGACGGACGTCGAGCCCGTGGCGGTGCACACGGTCTTGCCGTCCAGGTCCGACACGTCGTTGATGGTGGTGTCGGACGTCCTGACGAGCAGGTCCTGCCCGGCGTAGTAGTACGGGTCGGTGAAGGCGACGAGCTGCGCGCGGGCCGGGGTGATCGAGTACGTGGCGATGACGAGGTCCACCACGTTCTGCGAGATGAAGTTCTCCCGCTCGCGCGAGACGGTCTCGACGAAGCGGATGTTGCGCTCGCTGCCGGTGAGGTCCTTCGCGATGAGCCTGGCGATCTCGGCGTCGAAGCCGATGATCCGCCCGCTGGCGGGATCCTTGTAGCCGAACATCGGCTGGTCGAACTTGGTGCCCACGACGAGGACGCCCCGCTCCCTGATCCGCGCCATCGTGGAGCCCTCGGGGAAGGGGTTGTCGCTCCCGCATCCGGCGGCGGTGAGGCAGAGCAGGACGGCGAGCAGCGCCCTGAGCCCTCTCATCGCACTCGATAACGGTGCTGGGGGCGCCCGGTCGGCCCGTACTTCGGCCGGCCTTCGAGCAGCCCGCGATCGGCCAGATGCTCCAGGTAGCGGCGGGCGGTGGCGCGGCTGACGCCGATCATCCCGGCCAGCTCGTTCGCCGACACGTCCTCAGGGACGGCGGCCAGCGCGTCCAGCACGGCCTGCTCGGTCGCCGCCGAGATGCTCTTCGGCCGGGCGCCCTGGTCGAGGTGGAGCGTGCGGAAGATGCGGTCGATCTCCTGCTGCTCGGCGAACCGGTCGCCCGACTCCAGTTGCTCGGCCGTGGCCGCGTAGCGCAGCAGCGTCTGCTCGAGCGTGCCCGCCCTGGTCGGCTTGACCAGGTAGTAGAGCGCGCCGCGCTGCATGGCGGCGCGTACCGTGGCCGACTCCTTGCGCCCGGAGATCACGATGATGTCGATGGGCGGCTGCTCGGGCCGGCGCAGCCGGTGCGCCACCTCCAGCCCCGGCAGGTCGGGCAGGTGCAGGTCCAGCAGCACCAGCCGGGGCGCGAAACGGCCGGCGGCGGCGAGCGCCGCCTGGCCGGTGTGCGCGATCCCGACCACCCTGAACCCGAGTACTCTGTTCACCTGCGCGTGCAGGGCCGCCGTGACGACCGGGTCGTCGTCCACGATGAGAACGGTGATGTCCCGTGGCTCAGGCACCGCCACTCCTCGTCCAGGTGCAGTTTTTACAAATCAGAGTGAGCTTAGGCAGGTTTTGTTACAAACGCTCAAGTTTTGCGCGTTCTGCTCACGGTGATCCGCCGCTCATGCCCTCTTCCTCTTAATCTGTAGCCGAACCGACAGGGGGGAGGACGGACGCCGGTGAGATGGGTGCTCGCGGTGACTGCCCTGTGGACGCTGCTCGGCCTGCTGCCCCTGGCGCTGCTGACCTCCTCCAGTATCTCCCTGTCGGAGAACGCCGTGCGCGACGAGGTCGACGACCGGGTCAGGATCACCGCCTCGGTGAGCCGGGTCGTGGTCGAGCAGCAGATGGGCTCCCTGGCGCAGCTCGTCACCACGTTCGCGCAGCGGCCCGGCGTGCGCGACACGGTGGGGCACGCGACCCCCGAGGCCATGCGTACGTACCTCGGAGAGCTCAAGGAGCTGCGCGACGGCATCAGCGGGCTGATCCTGGTCTCGTCGGAGGGCCGCATGCTCGGCGCGGAGCCGAAGACCGTGCTGCCCCAGGACCTCACCGCCACCGACTGGTACCGCGCCGTGCGCGACCGGCGGGCGGCCCACATCTCCCAGGCGTACACGCCCACGATGATCGACGTGTCCAGGGCGGTCGCGGTGGCCGCGCCGATCCCGAGCGCCGACGGCAAGCGCATGCTCGGCATCCTCGCCGTCGTCTACAGCCTGGACGCCATCCAGGAGTTCGCCAAGGAGGCCGCCGAGGCGCAGGACATCAGGCTGCTGATCACCGACCGGGCGGGCGTGCTCGTCGCCGACCCCGGCAGGAAGCTCCTCGCGCTCACCTCCCTGCGCGAGGACCCCCGGGTGGACGCCGCGCTCGCCGGGCGCACCTGGAACGGCCTGTTCAGCGGCGTCGACGGCACGGTCCTGTCGGCGTCCGAGCCGATCCCGGGCATCGGCTGGACGGTCACCGCCGAGGTGTCCGCCACCAAGGCGCTGGCCTCGGCCGAGCGGCTCAGGACGAACGTCATGACCGTCGCGGCCCTGCTGGCCCTGCTCATCCTCATCGGCCTGGGCCTGCAGATCCACACCACGCGCGGCCGCCGCCGCGCGCAGGCCACGCTGGCCAGGTACGCGGCCGAGCTGGCCGCCGCCAGGGACGAGGCGGTCAGCGCCTCCAGCGCCAAGTCCGAGTTCCTGGCCAAGATCAGCCACGAGATCCGCACCCCGATCAACGGCGTGCTCGGCATGAACTCCCTGCTCATGAGCACCCGGCTGGACGACGAGCAGCGCCACTACTCGACCACGGCCCAGGAGTCGGCCCAGAACGTGCTGCGCCTGCTCGACGACTTCCTCGACCTGTCCAGGATCGAGGCGGGCCACCTCCAGGTCGACGCGGTGCCGTTCGACCTGCCGCGGTTGTGTGACGAGGTGGTCGCGCCCTTCGCGCCGCACGCGTACGAGCAGGGGCTCTGGCTCACGCTGCGGCTCGACGACGGCGTGCCCCGGCAGGTGACCGGCGATCCGGCGCGGCTGCGCCAGATCCTCACGAACCTGGTGGGCAACGCGCTGAAGTTCACCGTCCAGGGCGGGGTGGACCTGCACGTCACCCTCGAGGAGGGTGAGCCCGGCGACGCGCGGGCGGTGCTCAGGTTCGCGGTCGCCGACACCGGGATCGGGGTGGGGCCCGACGACCGGGAGCGGGTGTTCGGCGTCTTCCGGCAGGTCGACTCGCCGATCACGCGCAGGACCGGCGGCAGCGGCCTGGGGCTGGCCATCGGCCGGCAGCTCACCGAGCTCATGGGCGGGGAGATCGGGCTCGACAGCGTGGAGGGCGTGGGCAGCCGGTTCTGGGTGCGCCTGCCCGTTGACGTGCTCACCTGGTCGGAGCCGTCGGTCGAGGCCCTGCAGGGCAGGCGCGCGCTCGTCGCCGACCCGCGGCCCGAGGACCGCGCGCTGGCCGTGCGGTTCCTGGCGGGCGCCGGGCTCGACGTGGAGGAGACCGCGGACTCCGCTTTGGAGCTGCTGAGGGCCGCCGCGTCGGGCGGGCGGCCGTACGAGCTCGCGGTCGTCGCCCTCGACCTCGGCACCGACGCCGAGTCGACCGCGCACGTGATCCTCACGGACCCGCTGCTCCAGGCGACCAGCGTGGTCGTGGTCGTCACCCCCGGGCGGTCGGGCTTCGCCTGGCCCGGTGCCATGGGGGAGCGGGCCGTCCAGTCGATCACGCGGCCGCTGAGCCGCCGCCGCCTGCTGGCCGCCGTGGAGAACGCCCTGGTCACCGCCGAGTGCCCCGGCGAGCCGCGCGAAGGCCTGGAGCTCGCGGGCAGGGACGGCGGCGCGCGGATCCTGGTGGCGGAGGACGACGAGGTCAGCCGCCAGGTCGCGATGCTCGTGCTGCGCCAGGCCGGGCACGAGGTCGAGGTGGTGGACGACGGCGAGCAGGCCGTACGCGCCGTGCTGGCCGGGGGCTACGACCTGGTGTTCATGGACTGCCAGCTGCCCGTGCTCGACGGGCTGGCCGCGACCGAGGAGATCAGGCGGCGCGAGGACGCGCACACCCCGATCATCGCGATGACCGCGGCGGCGATGCCGGACGACCGGATCCGCTGCCTGGCGGCCGGGATGGACGACCACCTGGCCAAGCCGGTGGACTGGCCGCGCGTGCTCGCCAGCATCCCGGAGTGGGCCGCCTACTCCGGGCTCCCGCCCGAGCTGGTGGGGCTGTCGCCGGAGGCGCTCGCCGACGTGGCGGAGGCGTACCAGGCCACCGCGACGCGGACGTACGAGGAGCTGCGGCTGGCGGCGCGGACCGGCGACGTGGCGGAGGTGGCCGCGCTCGCCCACCGGCTCAAGGGCAGCTGCGCGACCGTCGGGGCGGCCCGCGAGGCCGAGCTGTGCCGGCGCGTCGAGGATCGGGCGCGTACGGGCGCCGTCGACAGCGAGCCGCTCGACGAGCTGGGCGAGCTGCTCAAGGTGACGCCGGCGTGGATGAACAATCCGTAGCCGCTTGTTAACACCTGAGAAATTTGTCAACGTTAGTGTCTCACTGTTACTAGTCGTGTTTGTTTGTAGTGATTGGAGGGTTGATGGCTGATTCGTCTGGTGAGCCGAGTCCAACGACCACCCCCAGCCCGACGTCCTCCCCGACGCCGACCGCGTCCCCGACCAGCACCCCGTCCCCGACCAGCACCCCGTCCCCGACCAGCACTCCGTCCCCAACCGGCACCCCATCTCCGACGGGCACCCCGTCTCCGACGGGCACCCCGTCCCCGTCCGGCACCCCGACTCCCACGCCCACGGGGTCACCGAGCCCGACCCCGTCCCCGACGGGCACCCCGAAGCCGACCCCGACTCCGTCGGGCACGCCCACCCCCGGGCCGACCCCCACCCCCACCTGGTCGCCCGTTCCGACGCCCACCTGGTCGGTCATCCCGCCGGTGGAGGAGCCCTCCCCGCGCCCGACCCCGACCCAGGAGCCGGTCCAGCCCCCGAACGCCCCCAGCGGCGGCCTGGAGATCCACTGGACCTCGATCCGCCGCCTGGCCAAGCTCTTCGACAAGACCGGCGACGACGTCGTGGCGCTGCACCGCGGCTCCACCTCGCTGGCCACCACCTCCGACCTGGTCGGCGGCGACGACGACGGCCGCGCGTTCGCCGAGTGGTACAGCGACGGCTACGACTCGCTCACCGAGGCGATGCAGGGCATCGCCGACAAGAACTTCAGCTCGGCGGGGAACTTCCGCGACTTCGAGAAGTTCTGGGACTTCCTGGAGCAGCAGATCATCAGCACGCTGCCCAAGATCCCCGATCTTCCCGCGCCGCCGATCCCGCAGGCCCCGCCGCGCAAGGAAGGCGCCTGATGTTCGACCCCTTCCAGGCGCTGGCCTGGTTCGCCGACGTGCACGTGCCGGTGGCCGACGTGAGCAACCTGCGGGACCGTGCCAAGGCGCTGCGCGCGCTGGCCGAGTCCATCGGGAAGGTCGCGCACAAGACCGACGCCGGCGTCGCCGAGGCGCGCAAGGCGAACGACAGCCGCATCGTGGACCGCTTCGCCGACGTGTGGCCGAAGGAACTCGCTCCCCGCTACGCCGCGCTCCAGGAGGAGCTGCTGGACCTGGCGGCGGGCTGCGAGGAGTACGCCGACGCCGTCGAGGAGCACCGCGAACAGCTCCGGATCATCGGCACGTACCTCGCCGCCATGGCCTTCACGATGATGTTCGGCTTCGTCTACCCCCTCGCCAGGAAAGCGGCCGAGAAGGCGTTCCAATGGCTGGTGTCCAGGGCCAGGCTGGAGCGCACGATCTTCCAGAAGATCACCAGGATGATCCTGGAGGCGCGGATGGGCAAGCGCCGCGTCGGCAACTACTTCGTCCGCGAAGGGCTCGACGCGCTGGCCGACTCCGTGCTGTGGACCGTGCTCAAGACCGGCGTGCACGCGGGCAGCTCGGCCGCCACGGGGCAGCCGATGGGCAACCTCTGGGAGTACGCGGGCAAGCACTTCGCCGCCGAGATGGCCTACAACGGCGGCATCAAGGCGCTGAGCGACGTGCGCAGGTTCTTCCCCGCCACGAAGGTCACCGAGACGCTGCTGGGCTCGGACCCCGCGGGCAAGTTCTTCCGCCGCACGCTCTCGGCCGCCACCATCTACCCCCTGGTCGCCGGTGGGGCGATGTCGGAGCAGGGCGCGCTCCGCTCGGCGCTGGCGCACGCGCCCAGGGCCTTCATCTTCAAGCGTTGAGTGAGTGAGTGAGGAACACCGATGACGACACCCCGTACCGGAGACCCGGAGCTCGACCGCGCGCTGGCCGAGATGGCGGCGCGGACGGCCGAGCTCGAAGAGGTGAGCCGCCTGCTGGAGGAGACCCGGGGGCGCGGCGAGAGCGCCGGCGGTCAGGTCGTCGTGGAGCTCAAGCCCACCGGCTCGCTGGCCGGGCTGCGCATCGACCCGCGGGCGATGCGGCTGGGCTCGCAGGCGCTGGCGGACGCCATCGTGGAGGCGTTCCGGCGCGCCGAGGATGACGTGGCCGGACAGTCGTACGACCTGGCGAAGACCGTCTTCGGCACCTGACCGCCGCGCGGTTGGCGCGATATGGGGTGAATGGCAAGCTTGGTGCCGTGCGTGTGATGTTGCTCGGCCCGTTCGAGGTGCGTGACGGGGAGGGACGCCGGGTCGAGATCTCCGGTGCCAGGTTGTGCGCGCTGGTGGCCCGGCTCGCGCTGGAGCCGGGCCGGGTCGTGCCGTTCGACGTGCTCACCGCCGCCATCTGGGGCGAGCGCCCGCCGGCCGGCAGCGCCAACGCCCTCCAGTCGCTGGTCTCCCGCACCCGGCGGCTGGTCGGCCACGCCGCGATCGAGTCGCACCCGGCCGGCTACCGGCTCGCCGTCGACGCCGACGACGTGGACGCCTCCCGGTTCGAGCGGCTGGCCGGCACGGGGGGCCTCGCCGCGCTGCGCCAGGCCGAGGGGCTGTGGCGGGGGCCGGCGCTGGCGGACCTGGCCGGGCTGCCGTTCGCGGACAACGCCGCCGTACGGCTGGACGAGCTGCGCCTGTCCGCCGCCGAGGACCGGCTGGACCTGGAGCTGGGCGCGGGCAACGACGTGCTGGCGGAGCTGGGCCCGCTGGCGGCCGCGCACCCGCTGCGCGAGCGCCTGCAGGGCCTGCTCATGCGGGCCCTGTACGCGGCCGGCCGCCAGGCGGACGCGCTCGACGCCTACGAGCGGACCCGGCGGACGCTGTCGGAGGAGCTGGGCGTCGACCCGTCCGCCGAGCTGGCCGAGCTGCACCTGTCGATCCTCCGGCACGACCCGCAGCGCCAGGACCGCCGCCGCACCCGCCGGACGAACCTGCGCGCCCAGGTGACCAGCTTCGTCGGCCGCGAGCAGGAGCTGGCCCAGCTCGCCAAGGCGCTGGAGACCGGCCGGCTCGTCACCGTCGTCGGCCCAGGGGGCGCGGGCAAGACCCGGCTCGCCGCCGAGGTCGCCGAGCGCTCGGCCGATCTGGCTCCGGACGGCGTCTGGCTGGCCGAACTGGCGCCCGTCACCGACCCCCACGACGTCGCCAACGCGGTGCTCACGGCGATCGGCGGCCGGGACGGAGCCCGGTTCGAGGCCGGGGAGGGCGGCGCCGCCGAGCGGCTCGCGGAGGTCTTCGCCCAGCAGGGCGCGCTGCTCGTGCTCGACAACTGCGAGCATGTCGTGTCGGCCGTCGCCGAGCTGGTGGACCGGCTGCTGGGCGCCTGCCCCGACCTGCGCGTCCTGGCCACCAGCCGGGAGTCGCTGGCCGTCGCGGGCGAGAGCCTCTATCCCATCCCGCCCCTGGAGTGGCCCGCCGGCACGACCGAGGACGCCCGCGGCTACTCCGCGGTCCGCCTCTTCGCCGAACGGGCCGTGGCGGTCCGCCCCGGCTTCACCCTCGACGAGACCACCACCCGGGCGGTCGTCGAGATCTGCCGGCGGCTCGACGGCATGCCGCTGGCCATCGAGCTGGCCGCCGCCAGGACGCGCGCGCTGAGCGTGGAGCAGATCGCGGCCAAGCTCGACGACCGCTTCCGCCTGCTCAGCAGCGGTAGCCGGACGGCCCTGCCCCGGCACCGCACCTTGCAGGCGGTGGTCGACTGGAGCTGGGACCCGCTGTCCGGCGAGGAGCGGGAGCTGGCCATGGTGCTGGCGGCCTTCCCCGGCGGGGCCACGCTGGAGGCGCTGGAGGCGGTCAGCGGGCTCGACCCGCTCGACGCGCTCACGGCGCTGGTGGACAAGTCGCTGGTCGAGTTGTCCGGCGAGCGCTACCGCATGCAGGAGACGGTCAGGTCGTACGGGATGGCCCGGCTGGCGGAGTCCGGGCAGGACCGGGCCGTGCGGGACGGGCACGCGCGCCACTTCCTGCGGCTCGCCGAGGCGGCCGACCCCGGGCTGCGCGGCGCCGGCCAGCTCCACTGGCTGGACAGGCTGCGGGCCGAGCACGACAACGTCGTGGCCGCGCTGCGGTTCGCGGCCGACGCGGGGGACGCCGAGCTGGGCGTGCGGCTGCCGGCGGCCATGTGGTGGTTCTGGTTCCTGCAGGGCATGCGGATCGAGAGCGTGCACTGGATGCGTGGCGTGCTCGACCTGCCGGGCGAGGTGCCGGAGGAGCTGCGGCCCGTACGGCTGGCGCTCCAGGGGCTCGTCCACCAGCAGCTCGGCGACCCGGCGGCGGCACAGGAGACGGTCCAGCAGGCGCTGGACCTCGGCGACCGGCTGGGCGGGCCCGCCGGCGTGCTGCTGCTCTGCGCGCCGATGGTGCTGGGAGACCTGGTGGCGGCCGCCCGGGCCGCAGAACGGTCGATGCCGGGCCTGACCGGCTGGGAGCGGGCGTTCGCGCGGATGACGCTGTCCATGGCGGCCGAGAGCAAGGGGGACGTCAGCGGGGCGTTCACCCTCGTCGACGAGACGCGGCGGGAGATGGAGGCCCTCGGCGAGCGGTGGGGGCTGTCCTCCGCGCTGCGCGTGCTGGCCGACCACCACGACCGCGCGGGCGATCTCGCCGCCGGGATCGAGGCCAGGTCGCGGGCGCTGCGCCTGGCCGGTGAGCTGGGTGTCGTGGAGGACCAGGCCGCCATCCTGGCCAAGATCGCGCTCTCGTACGCGCGGTCGGGCGAGCATGACCGTGCCCGGTCGTACATGGACGCGTGCTGGGACTGCGTGGAGCGGTTGCGGCGGAGGGAGGGCGTCGAGTACGTGCGGCTGTCGCAGGTCGAGGTGCTGCTCCGGAGCGGTGCCCTGGAGGAGGCGCGGCGCGAGCTGACGGCGGTCGAGGATCCGTCCTGCCCTCCCGATGTGCGGGCCTGGGCCGCCTGCTATCGCGCGATGGCCGCGCTGCTCGACGGCGACCGGCCGAGTGCCGGGCCGTCGCTCGACATCGCGATGGAGCTGGGGGACCTGCCGATCCTGGCCGTCGCGGCGCAGGTGCGGGCGGCCGCGCTGGCCGACGACGAGCCGGCGCGGGCGGCGTACCTGCTGGGGGCCGCGACCGCGCTGCTCGGGACGGAGGACCGCAGCGGGTTCGGCGACCTGCTGCGGCCCGCCGAGCGGGCGCGGGCGGCGCTGGGGGACGAGGCGTTCGCCGCGGCGTACGAGAGCGGGGCCGCGCTCACCCGCGACGCCGCGATCAGCGCCGTCCGCCCGGTGTGAGCGGCTTCAGGTGGAATAGTCGCAGCAGTCGCAACAGGAACGGTCCAAGCCACTCAGGTCACACCCGCCTCGGCCGCGGTGACGGGCGTCCCGCCTGTTCCACCGGGGCTGCCACCGGCCGCAGGTCAGGATCCCGGCCCCCGTCCTGCGGATCCAGCCGGGCCGCTCGTACGACGCCCGGAACGCCCGCTCCACCGCCCGATGCACCTCGGCGCCGAGCAGCGTGTCCACCAGGTGGCCGGCCGCGCCGCCTGGCCCTGCCCGTCCCGCAACGTCAGGCACAGCCCGCGCAGGTGCGCCCGCCAGGCCGTACGCGGCGACGGGCACCCGTGTGCGCCACAGGGACGGATGATGCCGAACATACGACCTCGCAGGATTCGGATTCTGGAGGCGCGATGCCCGGAGGCACAGCCGAACCCGGTATTTCCCCGTGGTCCGCACCCGAGGCGAGGCAGTACATTGTGCCGACCAGGCCGGAGGCGTCCCCGTTCGCCGCCGGCCTGGTCTTTTACGGCTTTCCGCCATCGAAGTCGGCGGCTCGCCCCCATATCCGCCGGACCCGAGGCCGCCTAGCGTGAGGCGGCGTGATCAGTCTGAAGGGTTTGAGCAAGAGGTACGGCGACCGCCCGGCGGTCGACGACCTGACACTGGAGCTGAGACCGGGCACGGTGACCGGGTTCCTCGGCCCGAACGGGGCCGGGAAATCGACCACGATGCGCCTGATCCTCGGCCTCGACCGCCCCACCTCCGGCACCGCGCTCATCGGCGGCGTGCCGTACCACCGGATCGGCAACCCGCTGCGCACCGTCGGCGCGCTCCTCGACGCCCGCGCGCTGCACCCGGGCCGCAGCGGCCACGCGCACCTGGTGGCGCTGGCCCGCGCCAACGGCATCCCCCGGCGGCGCGTGGGCGAGGTGCTGGAGACGGTCGGCATGGCCGCGGCGGCACGCAAGCGGGCCGGGGCGCTGTCGCTGGGCATGAGCCAGCGGCTCGGCATCGCGGCGGCGCTGCTGGGGGATCCTGAGGTGCTGATGTTCGACGAACCCGTCAACGGGCTCGACCCGGACGGAGTGCGCTGGGTGCGCGGGCTCATGCGCTCGCTGGCCGCCGAAGGCCGGACGGTGTTCGTCTCCAGCCACCTCATGACCGAGATGCAGCTCACCGCCGACCACCTCGTCGTGATCGGCAAGGGCCGGCTCATCGCGGACGCGCCGCTGTCCGACGTCATCGCGGGCAGCTCCCTGACGGCCGTGCTCGTCCGCACCCCGCACGCCGGCGATCTCGCGGTACGGCTGCGCGCCGCCGGGATCGCGGTGGACCGGTACGGCGAGAACGAGCTGGAGGCCACCGGCGCCACCCTCGAAACGGTCGGCGACCTGGCCTACGAGGCCGGGATCCGGCTGCACGAGCTGCGCACCCGGGGGGCCTCGCTCGAACAGGCCTACCAGGAGCTGACGGCGGGAAGCGTCGAGTACGGGGCGGGATCATGAGGACGTTGTGGCAGGCGATCGGGTCCGAGTGGGCGAAGCTGTGGTCGGTCAGGTCCACGTGGTGGTGCCTGGCCTGCGCGGCGGCGCTCATGGTGGTGACCGCGCTCACGCTGGGCGGCGCGAGCGCCACCGACGCCCTGAGCGAGGGCCGGACCGGCGCGCGGGTGACGGCCAGCGAGCCGGTGGTGTCGGCGACGTCGTTCGTCCAGTTCGCGCTGGTGGCGCTGGCGATGCTGGCGATCACCTCGGAGTACTCGTCCGGAAGCATCCGGGCCACGTTGCAGGCCACGCCCGTCCGAGGGGTGGTGCTGGCGGCCAAGGCGCTGGTGGTGGCGCCGGTGATGGCCGTGGCGGGCGTGCTGTCGGGGGCCGTCGCGACGGTGGTCGTCCAGGTCGTGCTGTCCGGCGCTCTGTTCGGCGGGCTCGTCGTGTCGCCGATCGGCGAGGTCGTGCCGGACCTGCTCGGGGTCGGGGCGTTCTTCGCGCTGGTGTCGGTGATGACGCTCGGCGTCGGTGCCGCGATGCGCAGCGCGGCGGGCACGCTGACCGTGGTGTTCATGCTGCTCATGGGGCTGCCGCTGATGTTGCTGACGACGGGGAGCCAGGCGGCGCTGGACGCCTCCTTGCGGATGCCGACGTTCGCGGGGCTGGCGTTCATGGGGAGCGCGGACAACCTGGCCGGCGGGCCGATGCCGTACTCGGCGGGGGAGGGGCTGGCCTGGCTCCTCGCCTGGACGGCGGCGGCCCTGGCGGCGGGCCACGCGGTGCTGCGCCGCCGCGACGCGTAGCGCGGCGGCCCGCGATGCCTGGAGCGGTGCGGATGATGCGGGGAGCGGTGCGCGTCGTCAGGGGGTTGCGCCTAGAATTCACGCCCGTGTCAGGCAGCAGGGCAGCCCGGGTGCTGGCCGGGGTCGTCCTCGGGATGGCCCTCGGCCTCGTCGAGCTGGTTTTCCTGTGCGTGGCGTGGCCCGCGTGCCTGGTCCCCGCCGCCCGGCCCGCCGTCGTCCGAGGCCTGGACAGGCTGATGGCGCTGGAACGGGCCAGGCTGTCCGGCTGGCTCGGGCACGAGGTGGCACGGCGGGACGGCGGCTACGGCTTCCTCGCGGCCCGCGCCGCCCTGGGGGTCCTGGGCGGGTACCTGTGCGCGGCGGGCCTCTTCCTCGGCGGGCTCCTGCTGGTCGGCGGCCTGTGGGACCTCGCATGGGGGCGGGCCGAGCCGGTGCCGGTGAACCTGCCCGGCGTCAGAATCGTCACCAGCAGCGGCATGCTCGGCCTGACCGGCGGCGCCGTGCTGCTCGCCCTGGTCACCCTCATGACCCTGGCCGTCGGATCGCTCGAACGGCGGCTGGCCGACCACTTCCTCGGCCCCGGCAGCCACGAGCTGATGCGCCGCCGGATCGCCGAGCTGACCGCCACCCGCTCCGGCATCGTCCGGGCTGTGGACGACGAGCGGCGCAGGATCGAACGCGACCTCCACGACGGCGTCCAGCAGCGCGGCGTCGCGCTCGCCATGCTGCTGGGCCGCGCCCGGCACAGCGCCGATCCCGGGGCGACCACCGAACTGGTCGCCCAGGCGTACACCGAGTCGCGCCAGCTCCTCGACGAGCTGCGCAGCGTGGCCTGGCGCATCTACCCGACCGCGCTCGACGAGCTGGGGCTGCGCGCCGCGCTGGCGGGCGTCGCCGACCGGTCGAGCGTGCCGGTGACCGTGCACGACGGGCTGGCCGGACGGCCCGTGTCGGAGGTGGAGACCGCGCTCTACTTCGTGGCCCGCGAGGCGATCACCAACACGATCAAGCACGCCGGGGCGCGTGACATCCTGGTCGTGCTGACGGAGGACGAGCGGGCGGTGAGCGTGGTGATCTCGGACGACGGCTCGGGCGGGGCCGATCCGACGGGCGGTGGGCTGTCGGGGCTGGCCCGGCGCGTGCTGGCGCTGGACGGGGAGTTCACGGTCGAGAGCCCGCCCGGCGGGCCCACCAAGATCGCCGCCACCCTCCCGAAGACACCGCCCGGCGGCTCCCCCGAGGCGCCGGAGGCCGTCCCCGGGGCATCCGGGGGCGTTTCCGGAGCGGTGCCCAGCGGGCCCCGAGCGGGGTCGAGCGGGTCCGGGGCAGGGTTGAGCGGGCCTGGAATGGCATCGTCCAGCGGGTCCGGGGTGGAGGCGGGCTCGTCATGCGGGTGATCCTGGCCGACGACTCCGTGCTGCTGCGCGAGGGGCTCACCCGGCTGCTCGACGACGCCGGTCACGAGGTGGTCGCCGCCGTCGGCGACGCCCCCGCCCTGCTCGCCGCCGTCGAGCGCCACCGCCCCGACGTGGCCGTGATCGACGTCCGCATGCCGCCCGGCCACAAGGACGACGGCCTCCGGGCGGCCCTGGAGATCCGCGACCGCCACCCCGGCGTCGGCGTGCTGGTCCTGTCGCAGTACGTCGAGCAGCACTACGCCGCCAGGCTCATGGCCGGCTCCACGCGGGGCCTCGGCTACCTCCTCAAGGACCGGGTCTCGGAGGTGGCCGACTTCCTCGACTCGCTCGAACGCGTACGCGCGGGCGGAGCCGCGTTCGACCCCGAGGTGGTGCGGCAGCTCCTGGCCCGCACCACCCACGCAGACCCGCTGCGCGGCCTGAGCCCGCGCGAGGGCGAGGTGCTGCGGCACCTCGCCCAGGGCTTCGTGAACGCGGCCATCGCCGAACGCCTGCACGTCTCGCTCAGCACGGTCGAGAAGCACGTCAACGCCATCGTGGAGAAGCTCGACCTGCCCCGCGACCCCGACTACAGCCGCCGCGTCCTGGCCATCCTCCGCTACCTGGACACGTGAGACCCGGGCGGCGAAGGCTAGAACGCCATATGGGCCAGCCAGTGCTCCAGCAGCGCACGGTCCCCGGAGACCGACACCCGGGCGTCGTCGAGGGGAAGGCGGCGGGAGCACACCAGCATGAGGTCCGCGGCGGCCCCCGACACCACCGCGTCCGCCTCCACCGGCCCGTGCTCCCACCACAACCCCCCGGGACTCCTGACGATCATCCAGCCGTCGCCCACGTGCGGTCGCACCCCCAGCCGCTCGCCCCGGCCGCGCAGCTCCACCAGACTCGGCTTCAGCGACTCCGAACCCGGAGAGGCCAGCATCTCCATGCCCTCGGTGATCACGTCGGCCGCGAGGTCGTCGGCGATCCCGAACGCGGCCCCCGTCGTGGCCGCCGCGTCGTAGTGGTGGACGGCGGTGTCGCACAGCATCCTGCGCAGCCAGAACGCCGCGGGCCGCGGGCCCAGGAACGTCCACACCTCGGTGTCCGCCCCCACCTGCCCGATCGCGCCGATCAGCTCCTCGGCGCCGTCGCGCAGCCACCGCTCCCACCCCGCCGGCGCACCCGGACCGGCCTGCCCCGGGTCGGGCACCGCGAGCGGCTCGCCCTTGCGCAACATCTCGGCCGCCCACCGGTGCGCCTGCCCGATGTGCCCCACGAGAGTACGCAGCGACCATTCCGGACAGGTCGGGACCATCGCCTCCGGATCCCCTCCGGCCGCCGCCCGGCGCGGAGACCGGGGTGACGGTCACCTTGAGCGGCGGGTCATGAGGACGGCGAGGACCGCCAGCGCCAGCCAGGCCGACGTGAGCCCGATCAGCCAGGCCCAGCCCGCGTGCCCGTACACGACGCCGCCCGCCGTGCCGCCGAGGCCGCTGCCCAGGTAGTAGCAGAGGGTGTAGACGCCGGCCGCGCGGCCCCGGGCGCTCGGGGGCGCCTCGGCGGCGACCCAGGCGTTGGCGATGGCGTGCGCGGCGAAGAACCCGGCGGTCAGTACGGCGAACCCGGTCACGATGAGCGGCAGCGACGGGTGCGCGGTGAGCACGGAGCCCGCCACCGTCACGGTCAGGGCCGTGACCAGCGCCTTCGTCCAGCCCAGCCGGGCCGCCAGGCGTCCGGCGGCGGCCGAGGAGGCGGTGCCCATGGCGTAGGAGAGGAAGACGAGGGAGGCGGCGGCGGGGGCGAGCGACAGGGGAGGGGCGGCCAGGCGGAACCCGGCGGCGTTGTAGAGCGCGACGAACGCCCCCGTGGCCAGCGTCCCCACGGCGAACGGCCCGACCAGCCCGGCCCCGATCCGAGCCCTCCGGACGCGCCGG